>JBILPY010000665.1:0-2953 GCA_044373575.1 Prosthecobacter sp.
CGGTTTTCGTTTGATCGGCGCGGTCACATCTCCGCCACACAAACTGGAGATATGGCGGCTGCTGAAACCATCGGCAGGCTCGGGCTGGGACTCAAAGAGTTAACCTCGCTGCGCAAGGCTGCGATCCAAGGTGCCCTGAACCCTGCTGGCCGCCTGCTCTCGCTGCCCGAGGCTGAAAAACTCCAGCGTGCCATGGATCGGGAAGAACAGGAGCTGAATCAGGGACGGTCAGTCACACTCCGGCCTTTCTGCTTCGCGATCCGGCCCCAGGTCGAAAAGGAGATCAGGAAACTCAAGGCCATCAAGAGGCCCTAACAAGCTCCCATCCACCTGCTCATGAGCCTCCATAAAGAACTCAGCTTCGAGACCGAGATCTGCGAGCACCTCGCGGCGAATGGCTGGCTCCATGCGAAGGGAGATGCCGCCACCTATGACCGGGCGCGGGCGCTCTTCCCCGCCGATGTGCTGGCCTGGGTGCAGGCGACGCAGCCGAAGGCCTGGGAGACGCTGGTGAAGAACCACGGAACGAAGGCGGAGGAAACGCTGCTGAACCGGCTGCGTGATCAGATCGACCAGCGCGGGACGCTGGATGTGCTGCGGCATGGGATCGAGCTGCTGGGGCTGAAGCAGCCGCTGAAGCTGGCGGAGTTCAAACCGGCGTTGGCGATCAATGCGGACATCCTCAAGCGCTACGCGGCGAACCGGCTCCGCGTGGTGCAGCAGGCGAAGTATTCGCTGCACAACGAGAACTGCATCGACCTGGTGCTCTTCCTGAATGGCGTGCCGGTGGCGACGGTGGAACTGAAGACGGACTTCACGCAGAGCATCGGCGATGCCATCGACCAATACCGCTTTGACCGGAACCCGAGGCCGAAGGGCCAGACCCCGGAGCCGCTGCTGAGCTTCCCGAACGGGGCGCTGGTCCACTTCGCCGTGAGCAACAGCGAGGTCGCCATGGTGACGAAGCTGGATGGTGCGGCGACGAAGTTCCTGCCCTTTAACCTCGGCAACGATGGTGCGGCAGGGAATCCTTTGAACCCGAACGGCCACCGCACGGCTTACCTGTGGGAACGTGTCTGGGCACGCGAGAGCTGGCTGGAGATCCTGGGGCGCTACCTGATCGCCAAGCGGGACAAGAAGAAGGTGATCGAGCAGATCATCTTCCCGCGCTACCATCAGCTGGATGTGACGCGGAAGCTGCAAATCGCGGTGCTGCATGATGGTGCGGGCGGGAAGTATCTGATCCAGCACAGCGCAGGCAGCGGCAAGACGAACAGCATCGCCTGGGCGGCGCATTTCCTGGCGGAGCTGCATGATGCGAACCACCAGAAGATCTTCGACACGGTGCTGGTGGTCTCTGACCGCACGGTGATCGACACGCAGCTCCAGGAGGCGATCTTTGACTTCGAGCGCACGAGCGGCGTGGTCGCCACGATCACGAACAAGGACGGCAGCAAGAGCAGCAAACTGGCGGAGGCGCTGGACGGCTCGAAGAAGATCGTCGTCTGCACGATCCAGACTTTCCCCTTTGCCCTGGCAGCGGTGCGGGAGCTGGCGGCGACGAAAGGCAAGCGCTTTGCCGTGATCGCCGATGAGGCGCACAGCTCGCAGACCGGCGAGGCGGCGTCGAAGCTCAAGCAGGTGCTTTCACCCGAAGAACTCGCCGAACTCAACGACGGCGGCGAGGTGAGCACCGAGGACGTCCTGGCCGCGCAGATGGCCGCACGCGCTGGTGACAGTGGCATCACCTTCGTGGCCTTCACGGCGACACCGAAGACGAAGACGCTGGAGCTTTTCGGCACGAAGGGCGAGGACGGCCTGCCCCATGCCTTCCACGTCTATTCCATGCGGCAGGCGATTGAGGAGGAGTTCATCCTCGACGTGCTCAAGAACTACACGAGCTACAAGCTGGCCTTTAAACTGGCGCACGAAGGCAAGGAGATGGACGAGAAGGAAGTGGAGCGCAGCGCCGCGATGAAAGGCATCATGGGCTGGGTGCGGCTGCATCCCTACAACATCGCGCAAAAGGTGGAGGTGGTGGTGGAGCACTACCGGGAGTTTGTGGCTCCGCTGCTGGAAGGCAAAGCGAAGGCGATGGTCGTGGTGAGCAGTCGCCTCGAAGCCGTGCGCTGGAAGCTGGCCATCGACCAACACATCGCTGACCGTGGCTACAAGATCGGCACGCTGGTCGCCTTCTCAGGCGAAGTGAATGACAAGGACAGTGGTCCCGATGCCTTCACCGAGACCAGCAAGTCTCTGAACCCCAACCTCAAAGGCCGCGACATCCGCGAGGCCTTCAAGACGGACGAGTATCAAATCCTGCTGGTGGCGAACAAGTTCCAGACGGGCTTCGACCAGCCACTGCTCTGCGGCATGTATGTCGATAAGCGTCTCGACGGCATCCAGGCCGTGCAGACGCTCTCCCGCCTGAACCGCGCGCATCCCGGCAAGGACACGACCTATGTCGTGGATTTCGTCAACGAAGCGTCGGAGATCCTGGCCTCCTTCAAGACCTACCACACCACAGCGGAACTCTCCGCCACCACGGACCCGAACCTCGTCTTCAACCTGCGCTCCAAGCTGGATGCTGCCGGGCACTACGATGACTTTGAAGTGGATCGCGTGGTGGAAGCTGAGATGAAGGGTGAGAAGCAAAGCGAACTCCTCAAAGCCCTGGAGCCGGTGGTGGATCGCCTGATGCGGCGCTACAAGACCGCCCAAGAAGCGCTGAAAGCCGCCCGTGAGAAGCAGGACGAGGCCGCCATCAAGGCCACGCAGGATGAACTGAACGCCCTGATCCTCTTCAAGGGAGACCTGGGGGCCTTCATCCGCCTCTACACCTTCCTTTCCCAGATCTTCGACTACGGCAACACCGCCATCGAGAAGCGCGCGATCTTCTACAAGCGTCTGCTGCCGCTGCTGGAGTTTGGCCGGGAGCGCGAGGGCATCGACC
>JBILPY010000664.1:0-2953 GCA_044373575.1 Prosthecobacter sp.
CATCCCCATGGGCATCCATCGGCTGCCGAATGGCAACACCGTCTTCGGCAACTACATCGGCAAAGGCTTCACCGGTAAGCAACCGATGCTCTTCGAGGTGACGTCGGACAAAAAAGTGGTCTGGGAGTTCGCGGACCACGCCCGCTTCAAGACCGTCTGCCAGGTGCAGATCATCGACACACCCGCCGACCCGCTGAAAGGCGAGGTGCTGCGCTGATAACTTTCTCTTCATGCCATGAACCCGCATCCCATCCTGCGCCGTGATTTCCTCTCCAGCCTGAGCGGAGGCTTCGCCGGTCTCGCGCTCACGCAAATGCTCGCCCGTGAAGCATCGGGCTCGTTTGCCAAGCCGGAACTCAACGGCGGGATCCATCATCGCGCGAAGGTGAAGCGTGTGATCCAGCTCTTCATGAACGGCGGCGTGAGTCCCATGGACACTTGGGACTACAAACCCGCACTCACGAAGCTCGACGGCCAGAAGCTCGGTTCCAAAACCAAGATCGAAGGAGCGACGGGCATGCAGGGGGCGTTGATGAAAAGCCCCTTCGAGTTCAAACAGCACGGGCAGTGCGGCAAGTGGGTCAGCAGCCTCTTTCCCGAGCAGGCGAAGCTCGTCGATGAGATGGCTTTCCTCCAGGCGATGACCGGTCGGTCAAACGTGCACGGGCAGAATGCCTACCTGATGAACAACGGTTTCCTGCTGCCCGGCTTTCCCTGCATGGGCGCATGGATCTCGTATGCGCTCGGCAGTCTCAGCGACAACCTGCCGGGCTTCATCGTGCTGCCGGATGCCCGCGGCCTGCCTTACAATGGCCGCGGCTGCTTCACGGCCGGCTTCCTGCCCGCCGTGCATCAGGGCACCGTGATCAAAACCGACGCGCCACAGCCCATTCCTGATCTCTTTGCCTCCGACCAGTTCGCCTATGCCACCCGCAGCGCCGATGCGGACGGCCTCGCGCTGCTCAATCAACTGAACCGCGCCCATGTCGCACAACATCCTGGCGACTCACGGCTCGCCGCCCGCGTTTCTGGTTACGAACTCGCCGCGAAGATGCAACTCAGCGCCCCCGAGGCCTTCGATGTCATGCGCGAGCCCGAATCCGCCCGCAAAGCCTACGGCCTCGACAGCCCGGACAAACCCACCGCCGACTTCGCCAAGCGCTGCCTGCTCGCCACGCGCCTCATCGAGCGCGGCGTGCGCTTTGTGCAGGTCTGGAGCGGTCCCGAGGGCGCGGTGAACAACTGGGACAATCACGGCAA
Source organism: Prosthecobacter sp. (assembly GCA_044373575.1). Taxonomy (GTDB): domain Bacteria; phylum Verrucomicrobiota; class Verrucomicrobiia; order Verrucomicrobiales; family Verrucomicrobiaceae; genus Prosthecobacter. Next base: position 1,261 of record JBILPY010000664.1, read on the forward strand.
CATCCCCACCCAACTGCCGCCCATGGCCCGCAGCATCGACCAGCCCATCGCCGCGCTGCTGCGTGATCTGCGCCAGCGCGGCCTCGCCGAGGACACGCTCGTCGTGTGGGCCACCGAGTTTGGCCGCACGCCCTTCTCCCAAGGCTCGCTCGGTCGCGATCACAACTGCGGCACCTTTGTGAGCTGGCTCTGGGGCGCAGGCATCAAACCCGGCATCACCCATGGCATCAGCGACGACATCGGCTACCAGGCCGCGCAAGACATCACCACCGGCTACGACCTCCACGCCACCATCCTGCACCTCCTCGGCATCGACCACGAAAAGCTCACCGTTCGCACGAACGGCGTTGATCGCCGCCTCACCGATGTGCACGGGCATGTGGTGAAGGCGGTGCTGGCGTGATGAGATGGGTGGCTTGCCTTCCGACGAAGGCTTCACAAGGACTTCCCTTTGTAGCCGTGCTTACGCCTCCGCCTTCAGCCCCTTCATCACCATCTCGCGAAAGGCTCGGACGTGGGCGAGCTCATGGCGGCCTTTGGGGTGGAGGAGGGCGACTTGGTCGTGGCCGAGGAAGCTGGAGACATTGCGGTGGATGAAGCGGGCTTTCACATCGGCGGGCACGGGCAGCGCCTCGGTCGCGGGACGGGAGAGGATGGCCACGCCCATGCCGAGAGCGACGTAGTTGAGGATGGAGGTGACGTTGCCCGCCGTCATGATGACGTTCACCTGGGCGCTCAGCCCGGCTTTGGCGACGAGGTGATCAAACTGCATGCGTGAGCTTGAGTTTTCCCCGGCGAGGATCAACGGCTGCTTGACGATGTCGCGCAGTTTGGGGGCTTTGATCTGGGCAAAAGGATGGTTTTCGAGGCACACGACCTCGAAGGGATAGCGCACGAGCGGTGTGGCCTCGAAGCGTGTGGGCAGCGTCACTCCTTGCGGTGTGCCGACGATGGCGAGGTCGGCTTTTTCGGCCTCCAGGAGCTGCCACGCGATGCGCGATGGTGCGTCGATGAGCGAGAGGCGCACCTGCGGATGAGACTCGCGGTAGCGGGCGATGACATGGCGCAGAGAGCTGTTGAGCACAGTGGCGGGCGCAGCCATGCGGAGATGTCGCTCGGCCTTGCCGTGTTGGTCGTGGAAGACCTTCTTCAGCGAGTCAAAGCCCTCCACCAGCGGCGCGGCGAGGTCCAGCAGCCGCTCGCCGTCCTCGGTGAGGCGCACGTCATGGCCTTTGGCGGTGACGAGTTGCACACCGTAGTCGTCCTCCAGCGCCCGCACCTGACGCCACACGGATGGCGTGGCCATGCCGAGACTCCGCGACGCGGCGGCGAAGGTGCCGTGCCTGGCGATTTCAAACAAGGCGCGGATCTGGCGAAACCGCACTTCCTTGAAGTAGCGGCGGTCATCGGAGGGCTTGGCACTGCGTTTGGGTTTCATTGCTCTGAGAGTAACGGCCATTAGGAAAATAGTCTCGCAAGCTCATGAAGAAGACGGGCGGTCGCACTGTATTTTCAAGGGTGCTTTCGCCGTCGTTGATCGCGCCAAGCTTTTCCGAATCCTGAATGAAACTCACCGCCCTGTTATTGATCCCACTCGCCGCTTCTGCGGCGGAGGGAGATGCTTTTTTCCGCGAGCGTGTGGAACCCATTTTGCGGCAGCGTTGCTACGAATGCCATTCGCACGCGGGCAAGA
>JBILPY010000666.1:0-2948 GCA_044373575.1 Prosthecobacter sp.
CGCCCGATGCCAGTGATGCCCGCTGGCGTGCTCTCGGCGATCCCACGGAGGCAGCGCTGCTCAACGTAGCTTTCAAAGGCTGTGTGGAGCCGGATTCGCTTCGCCATCACCATCCCCGCCGCGCCGAGATCCCCTTCGACTCCGCCGCCAAGATGATGGCCACCCAACACGGCCAGCGCATCCTCATCAAAGGTGCGCCCGAGATGCTCCTCGATCTTTGCGACTCCTCGACACTCGATCTAGCCAAGATGCATGAAACCGCCGTCGAACTCGCCGCACAGGCCTTACGGGTGCTCGCCGTCGCAGAGCTTGAGCAGGCGGAACTCGATGAAAAAGCCGGGTTCGAACCATTCCTCGGAAGATTGCGTTTCCTGGGCCTGCTGGGGCAGATGGACCCGCCGCGAGATGAAGCAAAACTCGCCGTCGCTGAATGTCTGGATGCAGGCATCCGACCTGTGATGGTCACTGGCGATCACAAAGCCACAGGCCTCGCCATTGCCACTGCCCTTGGCATCGCAAGACCTGGAGACATCGCCGTCGATGGCAGCGAACTCGAACTGATGCCCGAACAAGACCTGCGGGCAAATTTGGACCGCATCTCCGTCTTTGCCCGCGTGCATCCCGCGCAGAAGCTGCGCATTGTGGAAGCCTTCCAATCTCAGAGACAAGTCGTTGCCATGACCGGTGACGGCGTGAACGACGCCCCCGCGCTTGCCACCGCCGATGTCGGCGTCGCCATGGGCATCACCGGCACCGAGGTCGCCAAAGGGGCCGCGAAGATCGTCATCACCGACGACAACTTCGCCACCATCGTCAAAGCCGTCGAAGAGGGCCGCCTCGTGTATCAAAACCTCAAGAAGGTGGTGCTCTTTTTGTTCGCCACTTCCATCGACGAAGTCGTCGTGCTGCTGCTCGCCCTGCTTTGCGGTTACCCTCTGCCTTTGGCCGCCGTGCAGATCCTGTGGATCAACATCGTCACGGAAGGCACCGTCACGGTGAACCTCATCATGGAAGGTCTGGAAGGCGACGAAATGCGCCGCAAACCCACGCCGATGAATGAACCGCTCATCACTCGTCCCATGTGGCAGCGCATGGCGCTCATGGTCACGACCAGCGTCGCTGCCATCTTCGGTTTCTTCGTCTGGCGGCTGCAAAGCGGCGCGCCCTTTGAACTCGTGCAAACAGAGACCTTCACGCTCGTCGCCATCAGCCAATGGTTCAATGTCCTCAACTGCCGTAGCGCCCTCAAATCATCCCTCAACCTCGACGTGCTCAGAAACGTCTGGCTCGTCGGCGGACTCCTGCTTGGAAACCTGCTTCACCTTTTCGTCATCTACAGCGAGACGATGAACCACATCTTCCACACGGTTCCGATTCCGCTCACTGACTTCTTCCTGCTCGGCCTCATCGGCAGCAGCGTGCTCTGGGCCGAGGAGATTCGGAAATTCTTTGCACGGCGGCGGGACCGCCTCAGTGAACCGTCCCACCCCGTGGGAGGATCTTTTCCCGCGCCTGCTCCACCGGCACATGACGCGGCGTCTTCGCAGCCACGCCTTGCGGATGCGCCCAGCGGATGCCATTCGCGATCACCCGCTGCACGTCCGGGTGATGGTAGATCGGATACACCTCATGCCCGGGACTGAAGTAAAAGATGCGCCCGCTGCCGCGCGTCCATGTCGCTCCGCTGCGGAAGACCTCGCCACCCTGAAACCACGAGACAAAGATCAGCTCGTCCGGCGTCGGGATGCCGAAGGGCTCGCCATACATCTCGGATTGCTCGATCTCGATGAAGTCACCCAGCCCCGCTGCGATGGGATGACTTGGTTTCACCACCCACACGCGCTCCCGCTCGCCCGCCTCGCGCCAGCACAGCGCACAGGTCGTGCCCATGAGCCGCTTGAAGACCTTCGACCAATGCCCCGAGTGCAACACGATCAGCCCCATGCCCGCGAGCACTCTTTGCTGCACCCGCGTCACCGTTTCATCCAGCACCGCATCATGCGCCGCATGCCCCCACCAAAGCAGCACGTCCGTTTCATCGAGAACGGCCTGGGACACGCCCTGCTCCGGCTCATCGAGCGTCGCCGTGCGGATGACAAAGTCCGTATTCACCCCCAAAGCCTCCGCCAGTGCTCCATGGATTCCCGTTGGGTAAATGGCGGCGACAGCAGGATTCTGACGCTCTTGGACGAATTCGTTCCAGATGGTGACGCGGATGAGGGTAGTCATGGTGTACATAGACCGAGCCCAAGACGCCTAGCAAGGTCTTGGCGAGAAGCCCTCGGATTTGTTTCTCCTGCGTCGCGGTCAGCCTGCGCCCATCTCTTATCTGGCGACCGCGTTCATCGCGCAGCAGCGCTTCGGGTGCCGTGATCTCATTTATGCTACTTCCAATGCCGCACCGTGCGTTCATGCTCCCCCACGGCCTAGCGACCTCGCGTGCATACTATCCCCTGCCGAGCAGAAGCATCGCCCGGCGGCGCGCCGCAGCCTGTTGACCCTTCATCAGTTTGCGTCCGTCTTCTTTCATGCGGCAACAAACAAAACGCACCACTTGTTATTCTGTGTCTAACTGCCGGATTAAAAGATCAGCATCTCCCTGTTGGAAATAGACTCAAAATTTGGGGCGATCTCAGGTCTAGCCACCCAACAGAAAGTATGACTTAAATAACGGTGAGCAGAAGGGGCGCGCGTTGCTGAATTAGAAAACCAGGGTAGTGAGGCCTGTTATATACAAGGGTGTATGAGCTCAGACCGGCGGCGTTTGGAGGAAAAACTTCAAAAAAGAGCATTATCCAGTTGCAGGGTCTCGGAGTTGTACTAAACTGCACATCCGCCAGCGAAAAGCAGCGGCTGATGAAGCTCAGTGAATCACAAAGTGGTTCACTTGGTTAAAGCAGAATAGATCTTTCAGAAATAGGCTTAGCGAAGGAGTGATCCGAAGCGAA
>JBILPY010000669.1:0-2945 GCA_044373575.1 Prosthecobacter sp.
GGCGAGGTTTTCGGCACGCTCCATGTAGCGTGCCATCCAGTAGATGCTGTCTGCGACTCGGCTTAGCATGATCTAGAAAGGGGAAAGGGATGATTCTGGCGTGGTTGATCTGGCTTCACTCGTCGTCCCAAAGGACCCATGTGTCTTTGCTGCCGCCACCCTGGGAGGAGTTCACCACGAGGGAGCCTTTCTTCAAAGCCACTCGTGTGAGCCCGCCGGGCACCACACGGACGCGGTCACCGTAGAGGACGTAGGGGCGGAGGTCGATGTGGCGGCCTTCGAAGTGATCGCCCTGGAAGACCGGATGCCGCGAGAGCTGGAGCACGGGCTGGGCGATGTAGTTTCGCGGATTCGCGGCGATACGTTTCGCGAACTCCTCCTGCTCTTCCTTCGTGCTGTGGGGCCCCATGAGCATGCCGTAGCCGCCGGATTCGTTCACCGCTTTGACCACAAGGTTTGGCAGATTGTCGAGGATGTAGCCACACTCCTTCGGATCAACCCCGAGGTAGGTGGGCACGTTCGGCAGGATGGGGTCCTGATCGAGGTAGTATTTGATCATCTTCGGCACGAGGGCGTACACCGCCTTGTCATCCGCGACGCCGGTGCCGATGGAGTTCGCCAAGGCGACGTGACCCTGCTGATAAGCGCTAACGAGGCCGGGCACGCCGAGCAGCGAGTCTTTGCGGAAGACGAGCGGATCGAGGAAGTCATCGTCGATGCGACGATAGATAACATGCACCTGCTGAAGGCCTGTGGTGGTGCGCATGAAGACACGACCATTTTTCAGAATCAAATCACGCCCTTCGACGATGGGCACGCCCATCTGCTTGGCGAGGTAGCAGTGTTCGAAGTAGGCGCTGTTATACACACCCGGAGTCAGCACGACAATGTTCGGATCGATCACGCCTGGAGGTGCCAGATGGGCCAGCGTCTCGCGCAGCATGGAACCGTAAGCATCCACAGGGCGCACGGGCAGGCTCTGCAGCAGGCCGGGGAAGGTGCGCTTCATCGCGTTGCGGTTCTCCAGCATGTAGCTGGCACCGGAAGGGCAGCGACCATTGTCTTCGAGCACGAAGTATTCGCCCTTGTCATCGCGCACGAGATCCGTGCCGCAGATGTGGATGTAGATGCCGTGAGGGACTTTGATGCCTTTGAACTCGGGGCGGTAATGACTGGCGGAGAGCACCAGATCCGCAGGCACCACTTTGTCAGCCAGGATCTGCTGACCGTGATACACGTCATTGAGGAAAAGATTCAGCGCCGTGATGCGCTGGATCAACCCAGCCTCCACGCGCTCCCATTCCTTGTGCGGGATGATGCGCGGCATGAGGTCGAAGGGGAAGATCCGCTCCGTGCCCTGGTCATCGCCATAGACGGTGAAGGTTACGCCCTGGCGGAGGAAGACAGCATCCGCCGTGCGTTGGCGGGCGGCATACTCACCTGGGCTGAGTGTGCCGATGCTATCCATAATGCTCTCGTAGTGCCCCCGTGGTGATTGGGGCGCTGAGAACATTTCATCAAAAAAGCTACCTGGTTGGTAGTCGTCGAATAACGAAGACATGCTTACCTATAAAGCAGAGCGCGTGCCAGAATGCGAAACCTGATTTCTCAGATCTTGTGCTCAAGCTTCCACGGGCTCCACATCCACCCCGACGGTGACGGTATGATCTCCACCACCCGTAATGATCCCGCGCACAGGACTGACATCGGAAAAGTCACGTCCTAGAGCCACGGTGATGTGATCAAGCGAGGTGAAGCAGTTGTTGGTGGGATCAATATCCACCCAACCAAAACCAGGCACAAAGCATGACACCCAGGCATGGGATGCATCCACACCGACGAGGCGCGGCTTCCCAGCCGGTGGACGTGTGCGCAGATAGCCGCTGACGTAGCGTGCGGGCAGTCCCATAGCACGATGGCTGGCGATGGCGAGGTGCGCGAAGTCCTGACACACGCCGCGCTTTTTCTCCAGAACTTCGGCCAGCGGCGTGCTGATGGTGGTAGCCTTCGGATCAAAGGCAAACTCACGATGAATACGTCCGCTCAAATCGGCCACAGCAGCCAGCAGCGGGCGGCCTTTGCTAAAACTTGGCTGGGCAAAGTCACGCAGAGGCATCTCATGAACGAGCAGCGGACTGCGGAAGACAAACTGGCAGGGGTCCAGCAGATCCACGGGCACTGGATCACAAAACAGCGCCGCCACCTCCTCCCAAGGCGGAGTCTGTGCCGGGTCAGGCTGAAGCACGGGCGAGAGCGTGACGAAGCTGTGAGAGACGACATCAAATCGCGTGTGCAGCTTTTGAATCGAGAAGCAGGAAACAAGATTGCCGAAGGAGTCGGTGTGCTCGGTCAGCAGATCGGGCTCGGGGTCAAACTTGAGATGAAAGGCATGGCAGCGCTGCGAGTCCGTGACACGCGGACGCAGCCGCGCCGCGTGATGGGAGACGGCCACCGGCTCACTGTACTTGTAGGTTGTGCGATGCGTGATGCGGTAATTCATCGCGTGATCGAAATGGGTTCAACAGCAGCCGGGGAGTCACTGCTGCTGATGGTGGAGTGAGCGAAGTAGGCGGCGGTGAGCGCATCATTGAGAGCCGGCATCGCCTCAATGAGCTGGGTCAGCAGCTTCGCCACCTGAGACTGTGCCCAGGTCCCTGCCTCGACTCGGGCAAGCTCCGTGGGGTCGCAGAGTTGCAGTTTCGTATTGCTCTCCAAAAGCACACGCTTGGCTGGCGTCAGAAGGGCGGAGTTCTGCTCATGAGGCAGGTGCACGAATTGCTGGTCAATGCGCTCAAACTGAAAGCGCAGTCCGCGTGGGTTGAGTTCATCGAGCATGAGCAGGTCATACACGGCGGCGAGCTGCGGCAGCAGACTGTAGCGGTTGCGATACGTGATCGTACTGTCGCCGACTTCGAGAATGGCCTCCAGGAGACTCGGATTCTCCG
>JBILPY010000668.1:0-2945 GCA_044373575.1 Prosthecobacter sp.
GGCCAAACTCAGCGGCGGTGTCGCCGTAGTGCGTGTCGGCGCTCCCTCCGAGTCTGAAATGAAAACGCGCAAGGACGCCTTTGACGATGCCATTAGTTCAACCAAAGCCGCAATTGCTGAAGGCATCGTGCCAGGTGGGGGGCTCGCTCTGCTGCGCACCATGGAGGCCGTCGAACGCGAAATCGCCACCTCCGAGGGCGATGAGCGCACCGGCCTGCTCATCCTCAAACGTGCTCTCGAAGCACCTGCACGTCAGATCGCTGAAAACTCCGCCGCAGACGGTGGCGTTGTCGTCAGCAAGATGCGTGAAGGCACCGGCAGCCTCGGTTTTGATGCCGCGCGTGGCGAGTATGTGGACTTGATGACGGCCGGCATCATCGACCCTACCAAGGTGGTGCGAATCGCTTTGGAAAACGCCGTCTCAGTCGCCAGCGTTCTGTTGCTGACGGAGGCAACTATGACCGAACTGCCTGAGCCGAAGGAGCTGCATAACAGGCCGCTCGAACCAGGGATGGAATAACAAACCGCCATGAAACAACATCACCCAGATTCATCCGCCTCACACATTCCGCCTCAATGGTCCTGGCACTACCGGCGGCTCCAATCCCTGAGGGAGCGTCTGCTGGACAGTCGCGCTGTGCAGATCGCTGAAGTGTCTGAGCCTCTGGAGGCGCACAGCATGGATATGGCCGACAGTGCGACGGACGAGTTCGATCATGACATGGCACTCAGTTTTCTTTCTCATGAAAATGAGGCACTCTTCGAGATCGATGCCGCCATTCGCCGGATTCTAGATGGCCCATATGGCATCTGTGAGGAAACCGGCATACCCATTCCAGCAGCGAGGCTGCGAGCCGTGCCGTGGACGCGTTACACACGAGAAGTGGCGCAGCGCCTGGAGGACGAAGGTCTTGTCCGTCGACCGCACCTCGGCGTGGTAACCTCCATCCAAGGCCCACGATCGTGTGGTCTTTCAGAATCAGAGGAGGAACTGCTGCCACAGAAAGCCGTCCAGCAGAAAAGGCAGCCTGAGATAGAGTCAGTAGAACGGGCTTACGAGAGCTGGGCGGTCAACAACCTATCTTACAGCATATGACTGATTCATACCCTGCCTCCACGGCAACTCACTCGATGGTCGCCATTCCATCTGGTTTTGTGGATCTCGAGGGTGAACTGATACTCCCGGACTACGCATCAGGTGTCGTCGTCTTCGCTCATGGCAGCGGCAGCAGCCGGCACAGCCCGCGCAATCAATACGTTGCTAAAGTCATTCGTGAGGCCGGGTTCGGCACGTTGCTGGTTGATCTGCTGACGCAGAAGGAAGAACAACAGGACGCGATTACCGGCGCGTTGCGTTTTGACATCGATCTGCTTGCCCAGCGATTGATCGGAGTCACCCGATGGCTTGAAAAGCAACCAGCGACCCGAAGCTTGAAAGTGGGCTATTTCGGAGCCAGCACAGGCGCTGCTGCGGCACTGATCGCGGCCGCAGAACTCGGGGACCGGATCGCCGCCATCGTCTCGCGCGGCGGACGTCCCGATCTCGCAGGCAATGCCCTGCATTTAGTGCGCGCACCAACGCTCCTGATCGTCGGAGGCTATGACGAAATGGTCATCTTTTTGAACAATGAAGCATATGATAAAATGCACTGTGTGAAGGAGATTCGCATCATTCCAGGTGCCACTCATCTCTTTGAAGAACCTGGCAAGCTGGGGGCTGTGGCTCAACTGAGCACGGATTGGTTCATCACACACCTGGGCACGTCTGACGATGAGGAGGAGGACACATGACGCCACCCGTTTTCAGTGACCGCGTCCATGCCGGTCAATTGCTCGCCGATGCCCTCATGAAGTATGCCAATCGGGATGATGTGATCGTGCTCGGCTTGCCACGTGGCGGCGTACCCTTGGCCTATGAAGTGGCGAAGAAACTGCACGCTCCTCTGGACGTTATTGTGGTTCGAAAGCTCGGCGTGCCCGGCTATGAAGAACTTGCCATGGGGGCCATCGCCAGCGGCGGTGTCCAGGTGGTTCATCACGCGGTGATGCGCAGCATGGGCATAGCTGGAACCGCTTTTGAAGCCGAAGCCGCAGCGCAATTGAAGGAGTTACACCGCCGTGAACTGGCCTATCGTGGCCACACGGGCGCCCCAGAGGTCGAAGGCAAAATTGTCATTCTTGTCGATGACGGCATCGCCACCGGCTCCACCATCCGCGCCGCCGTGCAGGCGCTCCGGCAGCAGCACCCGAAAAGGCTCATCATCGCAGTACCGACGGCGGCACCAGACACATGTGCTGGGTTGAGTCCGAAGGTCGATGAATTGATCGCCCTCGTGATGCCTGAAGACTTCCGGGCAGTCGGCCAGTGGTATGAAGACTTCTCACAAACCTCGGATGCCGAAGTCAGACACTTGCTCGCCCTTCCGACCGTCCTTGAGCCAGTGTAACAACCCTCGGCCATGAATGAATCCCTTGTCGCCTACTTCACCATGGAGATCGCCCTCGACTCCGCCATGCCGACGTATGCTGGCGGCCTGGGCGTGCTGGCTGGCGACACGGTGCGTTCTGCCGCAGAGTTAAAGGTGCCGATGGTGGCCGTCACGCTGCTGCATCGGAAAGGCTACTTTTGCCAGAACCTCGATGCCAGCGGCTGGCAGCATGAGGAGTCGTGTGACTGGGACATTACCCATTATTTGGCCGAACAAACACCACGTGTCATCGTCTCCATCGAAGGCCGAACCGTGCATCTGCGCACCTGGAAGTATGAGGTGAAGGCTTCCGGAGGGTTCAGTGTCTCCGTATACTTTCTTGACACCGATCTGCCTGAAAATACCGACCAGGATCGCACGCTCACACACTTCCTTTATGGCGGGGATGCGTACTACCGCATCTGCCAGGAGGTCGTGCTCGGCATCGGCGGTGTGCGCATGCTGCTCGCGCTGGGC
>JBILPY010000670.1:0-2944 GCA_044373575.1 Prosthecobacter sp.
AGACGCTTCTGTAACTTGTGAAAACAATCGGGTTAAGACCCGGTGGCTTGTCCAGCTTACGCGAGAGAATAGACAGCGCACCTGAGACACTGCCCGCGAGGATGCCTTCATTGCCACCGACACCGCCGGAGAGTGGGCTGACAAACGCTGCACCCGAGTCTGATGCGACAAGCGTGCTGACAACCATGTTTCCAGCAAGGGTGCCATCCACAGCTGCTTGGACGTTTTCGCGAGCTACGGGGCTAGTAGCCACACCATTTGACGACCAGATACCACGGCGGCCCAATGTAGTGGGCGCTAGCGAACTGCCAAAGAAGACAGTGCCATTGCCAGCGATAGGAGACCGGTCGGTGTTGTTGACGAAAAAAACACCCGCTCCTGGGAAAATTTCGTCGCCTTCGCGGTTGACGAGATTTTCACCAGCATTTTTCAAGAACAGTGCCATGTCCGAGGAAACCGGGGCTCCGGCAATCTGCCCATGAAAATGAACTGCTCCAGAATCATTCATGGTGATGTTGTCAAACCTATTTTGGAGGCCGTTACCTGCAAACGTTCCGCCTTGGCGAGCTGCGACAGCTGTCGTGGCAGTAGCTCCACTCAGAAGCAGCTTTTCATTAAGGCTGGAAGCTCCGCCAACACCACGTTTGGCATAGGCCAGGAACGTGACAACACCATTGTCTGCGAGCAAACCGGGCGAGATAAAATCAATCTCCTGAGCTGGTGTTCCGGGAACTTCATCACCCGTTTCAACCACAAAAGTGCGATAGAAGGTGGTGAAGGAGAGAATGGGCCCGATTGTGGTGGGGCCCTGAGAATTGGTCGCCTTGGCACGGAAGAAATACAAAGTGGAGTGAGTCAACCCCGATAGCACAATGCCCACAGGGAGAGTGACGGTTTCACTCGTCGTCGTTTGTGCTTCAGAAGTTACGATGCCGGTCATGAAAGCTGGATCTGTCGTGTATTCGAAGACGACGCTAGCATTTCGGCCACCAGCATTGATTTCAGCGTAAACCCAAGCCGAGTTATCCGTAATCTCGGCAGTCCCACCCGCCGTGACGATAGGAACTGTAAACTGCGCAAGCGCAGGGCTCGCCAGCATGAACAAGATAAATACTGCCAAGCTCTTCACCAGCAGTCTGACGTTTAGTTTCGCCCCATTACGGACGTTTGGATTGCGATTCATAATCGGTTTTAGGTATTTGATTAGATGTTTAGACGAGGGGCTTTAAGCTGCCCGAAGAAGAGCGTTCAGACAAGCATAAACTATGTCATATTTGCGACCAATCACTCGAATGTTTCTCAAGCGTGACAAAATGGTGCCGGTAGTATCAATCAGTCATTGCCTGTGCCTGCCACTCGCAATCTTCAAGGTAGGCGGCCTCACCTGGCTCAAATGCGTATTCCAATCGCTGCTTGCCAAGGCATTCGACTTGGAAGCCGCAGATGCCCATAAGCGACTGAAATTTTCGGCCGCCGGGGGGTTCCGCAAAGCGGACGTTGAGCGAGTAGTTCCCGACGAACAACCTGGCCTTGGGCATCCGGCAGGTGACTTCATAAACGCCGGGGCTTCGAGCATAAGGCTGTTCTGAATCAAAGAGCCAAGGGTTCGCACTGCAACTCAGGCGATTGAGATCGTTGACCTCGAAACTCAGGCATGCACCACGCACCGTAGATGGACACCAAATCTGGAACCGGAACTCCAGAGGCTCGAGCATGGAGTGAAGGCCGCCAGGCCTAGAGGTAAGGACCTCAACGCGAAGTATTTTGGGTATATCTCCGCGCTCGGGAGACTCATAAACCGGGTGATTGGCCTCTCCTTGGGAGAGATACTTGGCAACGATCTCATGTGTCGGGCCATCCTGGACGACTTTCCCGCGTGCCAAGTGAATGCAGCGGGAGGTCAATGAGCCCAAAGTATTCATGTTGTGGCTCACAAACAGCACCGTGCGGCCACTTTGACTGACTTCGTGCATTTTTCCCAGGCAGCGCTTTTGAAATTCATGATCTCCGACGGCGAGAACCTCATCCACAATCAGGATTTCGGGCTGTAAATGGGCTGCGACGGCGAACCCGAGGCGCGTTTGCATACCCGAGGAATAGCGTTTCACCGGCGTGTCCAGAAAGCGTTCCACATCTGAAAACGCAACGATTTCATCGAACCGCGCGCGTACTTCATGCTGCTTCATGCCTAGGATGGCGCCGTTCAGGTAAATGTTCTCACGCCCCGTCAACTCTGGATGAAACCCTGTGCCCACCTCCAGTAGTGAAGCCATGCGCCCTCGCACACGGATTTCCCCACCCGTGGGATCGGTGATGCGGCTTAAAATTTTCAGGAGCGTGGACTTGCCCGCTCCATTTCTCCCGATGATGCCAACAACCTGCCCTGCTTTGATCTCGAACGATACGCCATTGAGTGCCCAAAACTCCTCCTCGCCTCCCTTCACTTTATCCGTGGGAGCCTTGCGCGAGAATGGCCGCGCCAAGACGTCCCGCAGCGTGCCGTAGCGAGCCGTCCGCTGGTGCTGCAGACGATACATCTTCGAAACATCTTCGGCGTGAATTACAATGTCAGACATGGCTTTAGATGAAGTCAGCGAATGAGCGCTCGGTGGCGCGAAAGTAGGCCACCCCGATCCCAAGCATCATCAAGCTCACCGAAAGTGAAATGAGGATGGATGGAAGGAATATGTCGGATTGTACACCGATGCACCAGCGAAAGCCGTCAATGACACCGACCATGGGATTGAGTGAGTAGATAACCCGCCCCCACCAGCCGAGGCGCTCTTCCACCAACCCGCTGACAAAGCCCACAGGAGAAATGTACAGTCCAATCTGAACTACAAATGGGATCACATAACGGAAATCGCGATAGCGCACATTAAGCGCCGTCACCAGAAGCCCCGGGCCGATGGCTGTCAGCATCGCGGCTGCGGTCAGGACTGGC
>JBILPY010000671.1:0-2943 GCA_044373575.1 Prosthecobacter sp.
AAGTTCGAAGGTCAGGCCGCCAGCCCGAACTTCGAAGAATTTAGTGTGGAAATGGGATCACCTGCGTGCCCACTAGAAGTGGGAGGCAGGGATGAAAAGAAAAAAATAATGACCTGTCTCCGCCAGAAACTCCAGTTCCCGAAGAACGAACCTCGAGATAACGGGAATTTGCGCAGGTAGTGACGGCCATGTGTGACTGGGAATATTTTCGGAACTCTGACAATTTTCTCTTTTTCGTCCGCGTGCCACCTCGAAAGGTGGCACGCGGTTGAAAAAAGAGGAGGATTACTTGATCTCCACTTTGGCGCCGGCGGCTTCGAGCTTCTTCTTTACCTCTTCGGCTTCTTCTTTCTTCACGCCTTCTTTCAGCTTGGCACCGCCCTTTTCGACGAGTGCTTTGGCTTCGGCGAGGCCGAGACCGGCGACGACATTGCGAACTTCCTTAATGACGGAAATCTTGTTCGCACCGCCATCGACGAGGATCACGTCGAATTCGGTTTTCTCTTCGACGGCGGCTGCAGGGGCGGCACCACCGCCAGCGGCTGCAACGGCGACAGGGGCAGCGGCGCTCACGCCCCACTTGTCTTCGAGGGATTTCACAAGTTCTGCGACTTCCAGGACGGTAAGGCCGCTAAGTTCTTCAACGATTTTGTTTAGGTCTGCCATATTAGTTTGTCGGTATCGCCGCTTCCCGGAGCACCGGGGGATTTAAGAGTGAAAGCCTTCACTCCGGCAAGGAACCATTGGGTGTTTATATTCAGGCCCCGAGGGGCCATCTGGTCAAAGTGTGGTGTGGGTGGATCAGGCTGCTTCGCTTTTTGCCTTGAGCACGCGGGCAAGAGATGCGGCGGGCTCGTTGAGGAGGCGAACAAGTTTAGAAGCAGGTGCATTGAGGACACCAAGGAGGGTGGCGCGGAGGACGTCTTTCGAAGGGAGATCCGCGAGAATCTTGATGCCAGTGGCATCAAGCAGTCTGCCATCGAGCACGCCAGCCTTTAGGACTGGTTTTTCGAATTCAGTGGCGAAGTTCTTCATCACCTTGGCGGCGGCGCAGACATCTTGACCACCACAGACAACGGCAGTCTGTCCGACGAGATGGGTACCAATGTCACCGGGGTAACCCGCGCGTTCAGCAGCCTTTTTCACGAGGGTATTTTTGAAGACGTGAATCTCAGCACCAGCACCGGCGAGGCGCTTGCGGAGTTCAGCAAATTTATCAACCTTCAATCCTGTGTAATCGACTACGAAGAAGTATGGCGATGCGTTGACCCGGCTGAGCAGGTTCTCGATGAGCAGTGTTTTTTCAGCTTTCATGATTCAGAGCTTCCGAGATTTAGAGTTTGATGTATTTGGACACGTCGATACGAAGCGCCGGTGACATAGTGGCAGCGAGTGTGATGCTATGGACATATTTTCCACGAGCAGAAGCAGGCTTCGCGCGGACGATGGCGTCGATCAGGGCTGTGCCGTTTTCGACGAGCGCTTTGCTTTCGAACTGCACCTTACCTATGGTCGAGGCGATATTGCCGTTCTTGTCGAGTTTGAAATCGACACGACCAGCTTTCACGTCTTTGACGGCAGAGGCTGTGTCATCAGTCACCGTACCTGTTCGTGGGTTAGGCATGAGACCGCGAGGTCCGAGTTGCTTACCAAGTTTACGCACTTCATTCATCGCAGCCGGTGTGGCGATGGCGACATCGAAGTCCATGTGACCTTCTTTGACCTTGGCGATGAGATCTTCAAAACCGACGAGATCAGCGCCTGCTGCTTTGGCTGCTTCAGCAGCGGCGCCAATGGCAAAGACGGCGACGCGGACGGTCCTGCCGGAGCCATTTGGTAGTGGGCAGGTGCCACGGATCATCTGGTCACCCTTCTTTGGGTCAACACCCATGTGGAAGGAGAGTGTGATACTCTGGTTAAATTTGGTGCCTGGCAGCTTGCGGACGAGTTCCGCAGCTTCTTCAAGCGTGAATGATTTGCCCGCCGGGATCATTTCGGCGGCTTTCTTGTAGCGTTTGCTTCGAGTTTGCATGGTGTATAGCAGTGCTTTCGAACGGTGACCCGTTCTCCTGCGTTGGGGTTAGTCAATGATGTCGATGCCCATCTGGCGTGCGGTTCCAGCCATGATGCGGGAAGCGCGTTCAAGGTCGCTGGTATTGAGATCAACAAGCTTGAGCTTGGTGGCTTCGAGGAGCTGGGCCTTGGCGATTTTTGCAACCTTCTTCTTGCTGGCTTCACCAGAGCCGGAGGCGATGTTCGCCACCTTCTTCAGGATGTTCGAAGCCGGAGGCTGCTTTGTTATGAAAGTGAAACTCTTGTCCTTGTAAACCGTGATGATGGTCGGCAGGACATCGCCGCTGAGCTTTTGCGTGGCAGCGTTGAATTCCTTGCAGAATGCCATGATGTTCACACCTGCCTGACCAAGGGCGGGACCGATTGGCGGGGCAGGATTGGCAGCGCCAGCTTTGATCTGGAGCTTGATTTGTTTAACGATTTCTTTGGCCATGTGTTTGGGGGTGCTTGCTTGAGATTGTGGGTACTGGGAGAGCCGACAGAAGGAGTTTAGCAGTAGGGTCAGGCTTTTTCGACCTGCCAGTATTCGAGGTCCACGGGAGTGGAACGTCCAAAAATATTGACTGAGACACGCAACACGCCGCGCTCTGGATCAATCTCTTCGATAACTCCCGTCTGGCTTTCGAAGGGACCGTCGGTGACTCGGACGCTATCACCAACATTGAAGGCGATTTTCGGAACAACGCCTTCTTCTTTATCGCGAAGCTGCGCGAGCAGGCCTTCGACTTCGCGTGGACGCATCGCAATGGGGTGGTCTTTTGTTCCTGCAAAGTTGAGCACGCCGTCCGTCTCTTTGACGAAATACCAAGTTTTGTCGATTAGGCGGTTGTGCTCGTCGAGCAGATGACAGTTGGCGATAACGTATCCTGG
>JBILPY010000672.1:0-2942 GCA_044373575.1 Prosthecobacter sp.
ACGCTGGCACGTTTTAATCGGGAGTGGCTGGAGCAATAGCATCTCCAGCGCGCTGTCGGAAGGAGCCTTGTCCCCAAGGCTTCATGGGTGAAAGGCATATCCCAAGTCGTCCGAGACCGGCATCTCCGACACTGATTCTAAGCAGCGCACAACATCCGCAGCAGTTCCCAAAGATCGGCGTGATTGAGCAGGATGTTCTTCGGGCCTTTGCGCACCGATTCAGAGTTAAGCGCCTTGGTACTCATGGTGGTATGAGCATCCATGAAAGCCTCTGGCGAACTCAGCTACGGCATGGCTCAGGAAGCCGGCATCGTTCTCGCTCGCGAAACCTACCCCCGGCAACTGAACGTCACCTTCACCCGGGGATCCGTGTCCTCCCAGGTCTTCGTCAATACTTACGTCACCGCCACCGACGGCCTCGATACCCTGATCCCCGCTGCATCGCTCAAGTGTCCAAGACTGAAAGCGGCGGCGAGACAGAAAGCATTTCAGAACTGTAAGGAGCCGCCGACGTAGAAGTTGCGGCCGTAGCCGGGGTCGATGCCGTCACCACGGACGCGGGAGTAGTAGCTTTCGTCGAAGACGTTGTTCAGGCCGGCCATGGCGGTGAAGTTCTTGGTGACCTTCACCTCGGCGGTGAGATCCCAGGTCATGTAGGCGGGGATGGCGCGGGTGGGGTTTTCGTCGTCGGTGGCGAAGTGGTTGTCCACGAAGGTGCCGAGGAAGGAGACTTTGACGCGGTCCTTAAACTTGTACATGAGGCCGGTGCGGACGATGTAGTCAGGGGCGTATTGCGGCACTTTGCCATCGGAGCTGCCGCCGTGGATCTCGGCTTCGAGGAGTGTGGCATTCCCATAGAGGCTGAGGGAACCGATGCGGCTGACGTTGTCGGTGCCTTTGAGGGCATCGTAGGCGCCGATCATGTCGAACTGGAAGGCTCCGTCCCAGCCGTAGTTGACGGTGCGACCGACGTTGCGCAGTTCCAGGCTGCCTGTGCCTGCGCCGACTGTGCCGCCGAATTTGTTATCCAGGTCGATCAGGAAGAGGCTGGTGTCCCAGTTGATCCAGGACTTCGGCTGGCCGCGATACCCGATCTCGTAGCTCCAGCCGGCGTTGGGCTCGGCATCGGAGGTGAAGGTGTCGGTCGTGGTCGGGACGACGAGGGACTCGGTGAAGATGGTGGTGCGGTAGCTCTGGGAGACATTCGCATAGAGCTGTGTCTCGTTGTCGAGATCATAGGCGATGCCGAGGCCGAAGAGAGGCTGGGGATCAAATTTGCTCTTGCTGCGGCCAGTGGTCTTTAAGCCGGTGGCGGGGGAGTAGTTTTGGGTGGTGACGTCCTGATTGATCAGCTCCATTCGGAAGCCGGGAGTGATGGAGAAGCGGCCAAAGGTGAATTTGTTTTCTACGAAGAAGGAGCCGTAGGTGAGGTCGCGCTCGGAGTAGGCGGTGGTCCTGCCGCTTTCGGCGTCGCGGCTGAAACCGCGCTGGTCCTCACGCGGGGAGTGGTTGTAGTAGAACTGCATCCCGGCGGCAAGGGTGTGCTCACCACCCAATGCCTGCCAGTCGTGGCGGATGCGGGGCTCGATGCCGAAAGTGTAGAATTCCTGATTTTCGATGCTGTTTGTGTTTGCCGCTGCTCCGGTGGGCAGGGCACCGAAGGCACCGCCGCGCTGGCGTTTGCTCCAGCGCTGGTAGTAGCCGCCCCAGGTCTTGATGCTGAGCTCGGTGCTGGAGGAAAACTTGTGCTGGAGTTCCAGCGATCCGGCGTAACGACGGAGGCGGAATTCATCGTGGAAGCGGGTGGTTTTGTCGGGATTGCGGGCGAAGTCTCGGGCGTTCAGGCCACCTGGCTCGCCGTGCTCCTCTTCGTAGCCATCCAGGGCGAGAATCCAGCGCGTGTCGGCATCCACATCCCAGGCGAGTTTGAAATGACCGCCGGTGAGGCTGTATTCGCTGTTCGCCTCGCGGAAGCCATCGGCCTCGCGGTGGTTGAAGTAGCCGTAGTAGCCGACGGGGCCGAGCGTGCCGGTGACGGCGGTGTAGTTCAGGAAGAGGTCATCGGAGCCCATGATGTTTTGTGTGCGGAAAGAGAAGGGCGTGTTCCGGTCCGGCATGTAGGTGATGTAGTTCAGCGCACCGGCGGGCTGCGCGCCATACATGAGACTGCTACCGCCGCGCACGAACTCGATACGGTCCACCACGTCGAGCGGCGGGGTGTAGTAGGCCTCGGGGTAGCCAAAAGGGTCGGCATGGATGGGGATGCCGTCTTTCATCACCTGGATGAACTGCATGCGGTGTGGCTCGCCAATACCACGATAGCCCATGCTGACGAGGGGGGTGGTTTCCTCGGAAAAAAGCAGGCCTGGCGTGAGGGCTAGAGCCTGGCGGTAGTTGTTCGCCTGGATCTTCGGCTGGGAATCAAGGTCGATGACTGTGGCGCGCTTGCCCGCGAAGATTTTGGTGCCCTCGACTGGGAGTAGAAAGGGATTTTGGACCACAGAGTCGTTCTCGGACTCACCATAGACCAAGATTGTGTCGAGCGTGGTCGAAGCTTCGCTGGTGACAGCGGGGGCGGTGTCCTGGGCGCTCAAAGGCAGGGCCAACAAGGCAAGTAGAGAGGTGAGGAGACGTATATTCATGACGGCTAGTGAGACGATGTCTCAGTGAGGCGAGCCCCCTAGTGCAATTGAGAACCATGTGCAACAAAAAATATGCGAACTTGTCGCAACAGGCTGCGCGCGCCGAATTTACCCTTGTGACAGCACGTCGCCCCATGCAGCCTGCGGCCCGTGACATCTTCGATCCGAGTTTCCTCTTTCCTCCTCGCAGCCGCACTGCTCACGGGCTGTGGGTTGATGCCGCCACTAGGAGCAAAACGTCTCGAAAGTGATATAGCCGGGGTGAAGGGTGTCGCCCCTGACAAGTGGTCAGCGCTGCCC
>JBILPY010000121.1:0-9530 GCA_044373575.1 Prosthecobacter sp.
AAATGTTCTGGTCGGCGCGGCCCTGAGCCGAAGCGGCGGGGACAATCGTGCCGTATTGCGTGCTTGTTTGGACGGCTTGGTGCATCCCATCATTGGCATGGCGCTTTTCAGCGAATACGAAGACCTATTTCTGCGCTCGGCCTTGATGGCAAAAAGCCCGTTGACTGAAAAGGAGCGTCTCATCCTGTTGGAGTCCTTTCTTTCCGTCTGCGAGTGGGTGAAGGTTTACTACCTCTGGCGTCCCAATCTGCCAGACGAAGCGGACAATCACCTCATCGAACTCGCTCTCGCCGGTGGTGCCAACACCATCGTCACCAACAATCTCCGTGATGTCTCGCGTGGCGAGCTGACGTTTCCTTTACTGAACATCCTTACACCCGCTCAATTCCTCAAAACCCTCTAATCTTATGAGCACCGTCACCATTCGTCTTCCAGATGATAAGCACTCCCGGCTCCGCCAGCTTGCGAAACACCGCGACCTCAGTGTGAACAAACTGATGGAGGAACTCGCCACCATCTCCATCGCTGAGTTTGACGCCGAAAGCCGTTTCCGCGCCATGGCTGCGCGTGGCTCTGCCAAGAAGGGCCTGGCCTTGCTAGACAAACTCGATGCGGCTTTTGGGCGATAACTCTCTGCATCAAGTGACCGCCTCGGCTGTTGGAGTTCTGTTTTCATATTAACTCTGCGCCAAGAACTCATGGCTCGCCCAAAAGCTCTGGCAGAGCGCGGCCCAGCCTTGTTTGGCATCCAGCCTGGTTTTAAGGAAGTCGATCAGCCTCCTCAGCAGCGACCCGCATCACCCCGAGGTGCCCATTTTGCCAATTGCCAGCACTCCCTGCCTCCAAGGCGGTAGGGTTACACCCCATCGCTAGGCTGTGGGGCAGCCTCTATCAATGGGCGTGACCAACGACTTCACCTTGCAGCGGATGGGCGTGATCATGGAGCCGGAAGCAGGCAATCCGCATGAGGCGGAAGGCGTGCTGAACCCTGCTGCGGTGCGCGGGCCGGATGGGCAGCTTTATCTGTTTCCGCGACTGGTAGCAGCGGGCAATTTTTCCCGCATCGGCATCGCCCGTGTGTTGTTCAGTGACGCGGGTGATCCCTGTGGCGTGGAGCGGCTTGGCATCGCGCTGGAGCCTGAGGCCGACTACGAACTCGTGCCGCATGGAGGTGGTGGCTGCGAAGATCCGCGCATCACTTTCCTGGAGCCGCTGCGGCTGTATGTCATGACCTACTCCGCACTGTCCACCATCGGCCCGAGGATCGCGGTAGCGGTCTCCAGAGACCTGTTTCACTGGACGCGGCTGGGCCTCGTCACCTTTGAGCCGTATCGCGGCATCGACTTTGCCCATGTGTATAACAAAGACGCCAGCGTCTTTCCCGTGGCCGTGCCAAACCACGCGGGGAAGCTGCAACTGGCTCTGCTGCACCGTCCGTTGTTTCCCGGCACGCTGCCGGAGGAAACCGTGCGCGAGGGCGAAAGCCGACTGGTGGACCTGGATCACGAAAGCATCTGGATCTCGTATTGCCCAATGCCAGAGGACAGCCATGTGCCGAAGCAGCCGGGCCTCTTCAACTCGCACCACCGGCTGGCCACGCCTGTGTATCCCTGGGAGATGTTGAAGATCGGCGGGGGCACACCACCCATGCTCACACGTCATGGCTGGATGATCCTTTACCACGGCGTGCATGAAGTGGATGTGCTGGGAGGCCCCAAGCATCCGCTGTGCTACTCCGCCGGCGTGATGATCCTCTCCAATGAGCAGCCGCATATCATCCTCTACCGCTCTGCCAAGCCCGTGCTAGAGCCGCTGCTGCATGAAGAACGCCACGGCATCGTGCCCAACGTCGTCTTCCCCACCGGCATCGACCGCCGAGACGATCTCGGCCAGCCGGACCGCTTCGATGTCTATTACGGCATGGCCGACAGCCGTATCGGCGTGGCTCGTATCGACGTGCCCGAGCAACTGCCGACGACTGAGCTAGACGACGCGCACACATTGAATCCACCCACATGAAGACCGATACCGAACCCGACCACGATCACGGCTTTGCCCCGCAGTTTCTTCCTCACTGGATGCAGGAGCGCTGGGCGGTACTGACAGTCACCGTCGCAGGTCTTGCCCTCATGATCGGATTCTTCGGCGAGAAGTTCCTGGGCCTGCCCGCATCGGTGGCGCTTGGGTTTTACCTTTTGTCCTATCTGGCAGGTGGCTACGATGTGGCGCGTGCGGCTTTGCCTGCCTTGTTTCGTGGCAAGTTCGACATCGACCTCCTCATGATCGCAGCGGCGGCAGGCGCGGCCTTGCTGGGAGAATGGGCCGAGGGCGCGTTTCTGCTGTTTCTCTTTTCGCTCGGCCATGCGGGTGAGCATTACGCGATGGATCGCGCACGCAATGCCGTCGGTGTGCTTGGCAAACTCATGCCCCGCACGGCATTCACCAAACGTGGCGACCGGTTGGAAGAAGTGCCGGTGGAACAGCTCGCGATCGATGAAGTCGTCGTCGTGAAACCAGGCGAACGCGTGCCGGTGGATGGCGTCATCACGGCTGGCGAGAGCAGCATCGATCAAAGCGCCATCACAGGCGAAAGCGTGCCTGTGGAGCGCAAACCTGGTGACGAGGTCTTTGCGGGAACGATCAATCAAGACAACGCGCTCGACGTGCGCATGACCCGGCTCGCCCGCGACAACACGCTCGCCCGCGTGATGCAGCTCGTGGCCGAGGCGCAGGAGCAAAAGAGCCCGACGCAGCGCTTCACCGAGACGTTTGCGCGGCGTTTTGTGCCAGCGGTGCTCATCGGCACGCTGCTCGTCATCGTGCTGCTGCCGCTCGTGTTTGGATGGACGTGGAGCGCGAGTTTTTATCGCGGCATGTTGCTGCTCGTGGCTGCTTCGCCATGCGCGCTGGCCATCGGCACGCCGGCTGCCGTGCTCGCGGGCATCGCTCAGGCGGCACGTCGCGGAGTGCTGATCAAAGGCGGTGTCCATTTGGAAAACCTCGGCCACCTGAACACCGTGGCGCTGGATAAAACCGGCACGCTCACCACCGGTCGCTTCGCCGTGACGAAAGTGATCGGCTTTGAAGGCACGTCCGAGGACGAAGTGCTGCGCATTGCCGCTGCGGTCGAAGAGCAGTCCAGTCATCCACTGGCCGAGGCCATCGTGAAGACGACACGAGAGCGGAACATCACCTTTCCCTCCGCCATCGAGATTGAAAATCGCGCGGGCAAAGGCATCCAGGCGCATGTCGAAGGAGCGGAGGTTCTCGTCGGAGCCATGCGAGCCTTTGCGGGCGATCCTGCGGCTGAAAAAGGCCAGCCGCTTGCCGACACGATTGCCAAGCTCGAAGGCGACGGCCAAACCACAGTGATCATCCGACGTGCAGGCAAGTTCATCGGCGCCATCGCCCTTGCCGATGAGCCACGTGCGATGGTCAAAGAGGTGATGCAACGTCTTCGAGCGCAAGGCATCGAGCGACTTGTGATGCTCACGGGTGACAACGCCTCCGTGGCTCACCGTGTCGCCGAACAAATCGGCATCACCGATGTCCGCGCGGAGTTGCTGCCGGGAAACAAGCTGACCTTGATCCGCGAACTCCAGCACGGTCGCGGCGTCATCGCGATGATCGGCGATGGCGTGAACGACGCCCCCGCACTAGCCGCCGCCACCGTCGGCGTCGCAATGGGCGCAGGCGGCACCGCCGTGGCTCTGGAAACCGCCGATGTCGTGCTCATGGGCGATGACCTCGGCAAGCTGCCCTTTGCCATCGGCCTCAGCCGAGCCAGCGCCCGCATCATTCGCCAGAACCTCGTCATCGCCCTCGGCGTCATCGGCCTGCTTCTCATCGCCTCAGGCTTTGGCGTCATCCCGCTAAGCGTTGCGGTGGTTTTGCATGAAGGCAGCACCATCGTCGTCGTCTTGAATGCCCTGCGGCTTCTCGGATGGCATGAACCAGGAGTCACGGTCTGATCTGAGATCAGGCGAAGCTGATCAAAATGGCCAGCGATAGGGCGAGTTGTGGATCAGCTTGCTCTTCGGATAGGCGGCGATGCGCACCTGGTTCTTCGAGTTGCCGCTCAGGAGCCAGACGTTTGTCGCGTCCATCGCATGGAGGAAGCCGATGTGACCGCTGTTGGCCTGATCGACTGTGAGTGGTTGCATGATGCAGATGGCACCATACGTCGCTGCCACGGGGCGTCCCCAGCCCCACCAGTCCGAGACTTTGGCGCTGCCCTGTGGCTGGTAGCCCGCGCGCTTGATGCACCAGTTTACAAAGGCCGCGCACCAGGCCGTCTCGTCGTGCAGCAGACTGCCGCCGATGCCGCAGCTTTTCAGATACTCCAGGATGCGCGGGTTGTCCCCATTCGCCCACTCCTGCACGCCCTGCTCCATGATGGCGATCTGCATCCACGGCGGCGGCGCGGCAAAGCTTGTGGGTGCCGCTGCGGCGGTCTCAGGCGGCATCCCCGTGACCACGCCGTTCACATTCACGATCTGGCCTGGAAAGAGCACCTTCCAGTTCCCCGTGCCCCACTCGACGAGGTCAGGATTGGTCTTCTGAAACTGCGCCAGCGTCATGCCGAATTTCTTCGCGATCTTGCTGGGGTTGTCACCGGGCTGGACAGAGTATTGGGCCATGGCGGAAAATCTAGGAGCCGACCTGCGGCAATGCCAGCCTGAATTGCTGGCGCATCAGAATTCTCCGATCATCATGCCGCATGACTCTGAACATTCATGCCGTGCAGCTCGATCCCATCTGGGAGGACAAAGCCGCCAACTTCGCCAAAGTCCGCGCCCTTCTCGCCAAGCAGCCGCCTGTGCGCGGATCGCTCCTCGTCCTGCCTGAGATGTTCGCCACCGGCTTTTCCTGCGATGGGACGAAGACCATCGAAGGCATCACTGGCGAAACCGGGCAATTTTTGTGTGAGCTGGCACGTGAGCATGACTGTGCCGTGCTTGGCGGAGTCGTCACACCTGGAAAGGATGGCCGTGGGCGGAATCAAGCCCTCGCCATCGCGCCGGATGGCAGCGAGCTGGCGCGCTACACGAAGCAGCAGCCCTTCTCCCTCGGTGGCGAAGCCGAGGTACATGAGCGCGGCTCAGCCCCTGTGATCTTCGAATGGGCCGGACTGAAAATCTCCCCGCTCATCTGCTACGACCTCCGCTTCCCCGAGCTCGCCCGCGCCGCCGTGAAGCTCGGTGCCGAAGTGCTCGTGTACATCGCCGCCTGGCCCGTGAAACGCTACCATCACTGGATCACGCTGCTCCAGGCCCGTGCCATCGAAAACCAGGCCTGCGTCATCGGCGTGAACCGCACCGGCCAGGACCCGCAGTTCAGCTACAACGGGCGCAGCCTCGTCGTCGATCCCCACGGCATCATCATCGCCGATGCCGGCGAGCGCGAGCAGGCGTTGCACGCCGAGATCGATCCCCAGGTCATTCGCGACTGGCGCGCCCAGTTCCCAGCACTGCGGGATGCAGGGCTGGCGTGATCACGGAGCATTTGCAGCCTGACTTCGACCTGCCCGGCAGCACTCACCCCTCTTTGGCGCCTTGCGAAAGGCCGAACCGATGGGTATTTCTCACGCCTTCCCATGAAAAACACCATCGCTCTCTTTGCCCTCGCGGCCCTGTCCTTCCTCTCCTCCTGCACGTCCTGCCCGTTTGGCTGCGAGACCACGCCAAAGGGCAAGGTGGAGCACGTCGTCCTCGTCTGGCTGAAGAAGCCCGGTGACGCCGCTGACCGTGCAAAGGTCATCAGCGCTGCAAAGATGTTCCAGGCCGAGATCCAGGAGATCCAGCATCTCAGCGTCGGCACACCACTCGCCAGTGACCGCCCCGTGGTGGATGACAGCTTCGATGTGGGCCTCGTCATGCGTTTCGCCAACTCCACCGACCTCGGCACTTATGAAAAGCATCCCGTGCATGTGAAGGCAGTGAAGGAAGTGCTCCAGCCCATCGCGAAAAAGCTGCTCGTTTATGATGTCGTGGCGCAGTAAAGCTCCTGCACTGCCATGAAGCGCCTTTTCCACACCCTCTTCGGATCTCCCCTGCACGCCTACGGCAACTCACGCCAGAGTGGCATCGGCTGCCATCCGCGCATCATCATGGCGCTGCTGATCATCATCGGCAGCGTGGCGTATCATTATCTGGGGAACACGAAGTACACGAACGAGTTCACTGGCCGCACCCAGTATCTGAAGTTCGGCACACCGCAGGAAGAGATCGCCCTCGGGTTGCAATCCGCCCCCGGCATGATCCGCGAGATGGGCGGCCAGTCCCGCGATACCGCCGCGCAGGCGCTCGTGGACAACGTCGGGCACAAGCTCGTGCAAAGCACCCTCGCCAAACAAACGCCGTATCAGTTCGACTTCCACGTCCTGGCCGATCCGCGCACGATCAATGCTTTCGCGTTACCCGGCGGGCAGATCTTCATCACCGAGGCGCTCTTCCGACTGCTGAAAACGGAGGACCAGCTCGCCGGAGTGCTCGGGCATGAGATCGGCCATGTCGTCGGGCGTCATTCCAATGAGCAGATGGCCACCAGCGGCCTCTGGCAGGGCATCGCCAGCGGCCTCGGCATGCTGCTTTCCGATGGTCAAAGCAACACCGGAGCGCAGATCGCCCACACCATCGCCAACATGCGCGTCATGAAGTTCGGACGCGATGACGAACTCGAGTCCGATTCCCTCGGCGTGCGCTTCCTGATCGAGGCCGGCTACAACCCCGAAGGCATGATCGGCGTCATGGAGGTGCTGGCCAAAGCCGCCAGCGGCAGCCGCCAGCCGGAGATGCTCAGCACCCACCCGAACCCCGAGAACCGCGCTGAAAAGATCCGCGAACTCATCGCTCAATATCGCGCAGGGAAACGCTGAAAAACGCGCATGTCCGACGAATCCCACCACGAGCGCGAGCTGGGCGGCCAGCTCCTCGCCAGCGTCTCCCGCTCCTTTTACCTCACGCTGAAAGCCCTGCCCAGGGAGCTGCGCGAGCCCATCTCCCTCGCCTACCTCCTCGCTCGCACCGCCGACACCATCGCCGATACCGCCGCCGTCCCCGCGAGGTTGCGCATCGAGTGCTTGAACGACTTCGAGTCCCTCGTGCAAAGCGCCAGCGAGGAAACAAAAACGCGCCTCAGCTCCCGCATCGCCACCGACTTCGTCTGCCGCCAGACCGATGACGCCGAGCGCCGCCTCATGGAGCGCTTCAGCGACGGTCTCGCCTGGCTCGCCACCATGCGTGGAGCCGGACTCGCCGCCATCCAGCAGGTCCTCCAGCGCATCATCCACGGCCAGCGTCTCGACATCCAGCGATTCCCTGCCGATGGCACCCTTCGCTGCCTATCCACTGATGCGGAGCTCGACGAATACACCTGGCTCGTCGCCGGCTGTGTCGGCGAATTTTGGACCGAGATGTGTGCCATCGAGCGGCCCGGCTCCTTCGCGCCAGGCGTCACCACCGAGCAGATGAAACTCTGGGGCGCGCGCTTCGGTAAAGGGCTCCAGCTCATCAATATCCTCCGCGATCTCGGCGTAGACCTCCGCGACGGCCGCTGCTACCTCCCCGGCTTTAGCGCGCAGGACATCCAGCAGGACAACCGCCTCCTCCTGCCCGCCTGGAAGCACTGGCTCAGCCTCTGCCGCGACCACCTCATCTGCGGCCTGAGCTACGTGCAAAACCTCACCGATGGCAAACTGCGCTACGCCACCGCCCTGCCCCTACTCATCGGCGTGAAAACCCTGGCCCGCATGGAAAAGACCCCGTGGGAAACCCTGCTCCAAGGCGTGAAAATCAGCCGGCTCGACGTCGCCATGATCCTCGCCGAAGCCGCCCTGGGCTGCCGGAGTCCCGAGGGAGTGGCAAAGCTGTACAACAAGCTGAGTTCATAAAAAAGCCCGCACACCTTTCGGAATGCGGGCTCTTGATAAATCCAACTGACCGCACAGGGGTCTGTACGGACCATTTTCATAGCGTCGCCATGCGTTTTCTCAGGCCCATAACCAATCTCCTCGCGCTGCCTTTGCTCGCGCAGGAGCCATTACCCACGAGAAAGCCGAGATCTTCGAGGTCGAAGGCCACAAAGCGGTGGTTTATGCCGCACCAAAGCCTGCCGTGAGCAAACCGTGGGTTTGGTATGCGCCGACCCTGAACGGCGGTGTCTCGCTCGCGGGTCGGAAGATGTATTTCGAGGCCTTCATGAAGGCGGGCATCAGTCTCACTGGCTTTGATCTGGGCGAGGTGCGTGGATCACCGGCCAGTTCGGCGAAGTTCACACTCTTTTATGAGGCGATGGTGAAGCGCGGCTTTTCCGCGAAGCCGATCCTGCTCGGCCAAAGTCGGGGCGGCATGATGACGCTGGCCTGGGCGTTTCGGAATCCGGACAAGGTGAAGGCCTGGGTGGGCATTTATCCTGTATGCAACCTCGCGAGTTGGCCGCTGAAGAACTCGAAGAAGGACACGCTCGCTAATTTTGCGATGACCGAGCCCGAACTCGTCGCCAAGCTGAGCGAGTTCAATCCCATCGACAACCTCGCCGGCCTCGCCGCCAACAAGGTGCCCATGTTCGCCTTGCATGGCGATTCCGATGTCGTGGTGCCTTACGACGAAAACACCAAGATCCTCAAACAGCGCTACGAACCCGCCGGTGGTTCCTTCAGCGTCAAGATCGTCCCTGGCGAAGGCCACAAGGTTGGTCCGTCGTTCTTCGAGTGACAGGAGTTGGTCGATTTTGTCCTGAAACACGCCAAATAACCCATCGACATGAAAACACTCCTCGCCGCCCTCTTACTTCTTTTCGTTTTCCCGGTCCTTGCTGAGGATCATCCGAGCCTCGCTGCCGTGAAAGCGGCCGACAAGGCCCGTGTAGCCGCGATGCAGTCAGGCGAACGCACCAAACTGGTTGACGTTTTTTCCGATGAACTTCGTTATGCGCATTCAAATGGAGTCGTGGACACGAAAACGTCGTTCATTAACATCCTGAGCGCCGGGAAGACGAAGTATGTGGGTTATGATTACGAGGAGCAGAACTTCACTTTCCCCGCGCCGGGCATCGCGCTCATGACGGGTCGTGCGCATGTGAAAGCCGAGTCCGAAGGCAAGGCGATGGATGCCGTGCTGAGCTTCCTGGCCGTGTGGCGTGAGGAAAAGGGCCAGTGGTGCTTCCTGGCATGGCAGTCGTGCAAGCTGCCGTCGGCGGTGAAGTAGCTTCGATTGGCAATCATATACAATAGAGCCTTCATTTCGCGAAGGGAATGCCTCTCAAAGCTCACATAATCAAGGGTTTATAGAGGCCATATCGCCGGAGGTTGACACCTCACCCGGCGGTATGCAGGACAAAATTAGGACAAGCGAGGAAGGTGCTCGGAAACGGGGGCGGCCATTCATGAAGATCAAGCATGGCAGCGCTGTGGTGCCGATCTACAAGGGCCGTGTCCGCAGGTGGGATTGCTACACCGTGGCCTATCACATGAACGGCAAGCGCGTGCGGCGAAACTTCGGCAGTCTCGAAAAGGCCAAAGCTGAGGCTCA
>JBILPY010000673.1:0-2933 GCA_044373575.1 Prosthecobacter sp.
TGTCATCGGCGACGTGCTGCACCTGACCTTCAGCATCCCCATGGGCCAGAGCGGCCCGGCGGGGGAGGTGACGCTGGCAGACATGAATGCCGCCATCGCCACGACGAGCAGCAACAGCAATGCCGTAGCGACCCTGGGTGAGCTGGCCGAGGGCACCTACAATCAGACGCAGATGCAGAACGTCATCAACAAGGTGGATGAACTGATCCTGGCGCTGCGGAGGTAGTGGGGAGCCGGCGAAGCCGGAGACTGGGAGCCGCGCTTTGCGCGGAGACGTGCGGAGCACGGAGACGGGGAGACTCGTTCTACTTCTTGGGGGAAAGCAGGTAGAGCAGCGCGCCGATGGCGATGGTGCCGAGTCCGGCGAGGGATTCCAGGGGCTGGCGGAGCATCTGGTAGGTCATCATCCAGATGCTGATGCAGATGAAGATGATGGGGGTGATCGGGTAGCCCCAGCAGCGGATGGGGCGCGGCAGATCCGGCTGGGTGCGCCGCAGGACGATGAGGCCGATGACGGTGAGGAAGGAGCAGAGCTGGATGCTGAACTGCACGTAGGTCAGCACTTTCTCAAAGGTGGCGGTGAGGATGAGGACCACGACGATGGCAAGCTGGGCCAGCAGGGCGACCTGCGGGACGCCGCGCCGGGTGCAGACGGCGAAGGGGGCGAGGATGCGGAAGTCCTGCCCGATGGTCATGGTGACTCGCGGTCCGACCCAGGTCATGGCGCTGATGCTAGAGACGAGACCGAGACAGATGAGCCCGGACATGATGCGTCCGCCGGTTTGACCAAAGATGTAGTTCGCCGCCACATGGCCGACATCGACCTGCCCGGCGAGTTCCTTCATCGGGGCGACGTGAAGAAAGACGGCATTCAGGGCGATGTAGAGCAGGCTGACGAAGAAGGTGCCGATGCCGATGGCGAGCGGGACGTTGCGCTGCGGATTGCGGATCTCGCCGACGATGTAGGTGGCGGCGTTCCAGCCGGCATAGGAGTACATCACGAAGACGAGGCTGATGGCAAAGGGCGGACTGGTGATGAGCTTCCAGTCTCCGGGCTCTGGCAGAAAGCTGACGGGCTGGGGATGGGTCACGCACATTCCCGCGCCAATGAAGACGAGGATGAGGGCGACCTTCAGCCACGTCGCCAAATTTTGAAACCGTGCGCCGACATGAACGCCCAAGGAATGAACCACCGTGACGAGCACCACCGCGAACAGCGACACCGTGACGGGTGAAACGATGCCGGTGATGCCCGCGAAGTATTTCCCCAAGGCCATGGCGGCGAGGGCGATGGGTGCGGCGAAGCCAACGGTGGCGGAGAGCCAGCCTGCGACGAAGCCGATGCAGGGATGAAAGGTGCGGGAGAGGAAATGATACTCTCCCCCGGAGCGAGGCAAGGCGGCGGCGAGTTCACCATAAGCCAGGGCACCGCAGAAGGCGCAGAGTCCGCCGACGGCCCAAAGCACGACGATGCTGAAGCCGGAGGGAAGATCACTGACCTGAAAGCCAAGGCTGGTGAAGATGCCGGTGCCCACCATGTTGGCGATGACGATGGCCGTGGCCGTGATGAGTGAAACACCTTGGCTGCGAACGGGGGTGTTGGGCGTGGAGGGCTGCACTCAGGTGTCGGCTTTCTGGCTGACGACAGGCGGCTTGCCTGTGGGCTTCTCATTCTTCGTCACAGGGGGCGGTGCCTGACCGTCGATAGTCGGCAACACGCGTGCGCCATCGGCGGGGAATGGAATGGGTGTGATGCAGAGCACGGAGCCATCTTTGGGAGACTTGGCGGCCTTGGCAGAGATGACGATGTGCTTTTCCGTGCTGACGAGCGGCTCCACGGACATGCGGCGCAGGGTGTTCTGCGGCTGGTCGATGAGGATGATCTCGTTCCCTGCCCTGACAGCCTGACGTGGGATGATGTACACATCCTCCAAGGTGTCGCCCTCGATCACAGCCTCGACAAAAGCTCCGATGGTCAGCGGCGGGGCTCCATCAGCACGGCTGGCATACGGATCCGTGACTTGAACGACGGCGGTGGCCTGACGCGTCTGCTCATCGAGACTGCCCTCCACTCGGACGAGGCGGCCTTCCCAGGTCACCGGCTTGCCCGCGACGGTGGCTTTGAGCAGGACCTTCGGTGTCTCATTCACGGGCTGATCGCGGAAAGGCTGTGGCAGCTTCAGATACTGACTTTCACGCTCGGGCAGCGGCAGGCGGATCTCGACATAATCGACGGCAAAGACGCGGCCGAGCATCGTGCCCTGAGTGACGAACTGCCCGACGTCCACCGCCTGCTCCAGCACCTGCCCGGCATAGGGCGCGCGGATGATGGTGCGCTCCAGATCGCGCTCGGCTTTCAGCACGCGGGCTTTCGATGCGGCCACATTGGCCTCGGCCTGCGCCACCTGTGGCGCGCGAGTCACGAGAGCGGAGGGTTCGCCGCCACGGCCTAGTGCCTTCCAGTTTTCCTTAGCCTGCTCGGCGCGGGCTTTCTCCTCCACCACGGCGACTTCAGTCTGCGCGAGTTCGGCTTTGGCGATGACGATGGCGGTCTCGTAGTCCGTGGTGTCGAGCTTCAGCAGGATTTCGTCTTTATTGAAGAAGCCGCCGGGACGGAAGGACGGGCTCATCTCGATGATCTTGCCGCTGACTTCCGGCAGCAAGGCGCTGCGTGTGCGGGGCTGGACGGTGCCCTGAGACGGCACCTGAAGAGCATAGCTGACTCGCTTTAAAACGGTGCCTTCCACGCGCACCACCGTGGGCGGCATGGTCACGGTCTGCTGCTCGGGCGGATTGGAAAGCAGCCACCATGTCGCATAGACGCAACCGCCGAGAATGACGACGGGCAGGACAAAACGGAGGATGGAGCGGATCAGACGCATGAGCGGGGGGCTGCGTTACTTTGAACGCTTCCTGTTCGCCCAAGATTCAGG
>JBILPY010000674.1:0-2926 GCA_044373575.1 Prosthecobacter sp.
GAAAAAAAAATCTCCCACTTCGCGCCGCCCCAAAAATGCGGTTCAGCAAACTCCCACGCCCGCCCACGTCAGCTTTCCCATCGTTGGCATCGGTGCCTCGGCGGGTGGACTTGAGGCTTTGGAGCAGTTCCTCTCACGCGTTCCTCCGGGCAGCGGCATGGCTTTTGTCATCATCCAGCACCTGGACCCGACTCATAAAGGCATCATGCCGGAGATCCTTCAGCGCTCCACCGGCATGAAGGTCATCCAGGTCAAAGATCGCACCACAGTCCAGCCGGACTGTGTGTATGTGATCCCGCCGAACAAGGACATGTCTATCCTGCATGGCGTGCTGCACCTGCTCCCGCCGGCATCGCCACGTGGGCTCCGCCTGCCGATCGATTTCTTTTTCCGTGCTCTGGCGCAGGACCAGCAGGAGCACAGCGTCGGCGTGATCCTCTCAGGCATGGGCTCTGACGGCACCTTGGGACTGCGGGCCATTAAAGAGAAGGCCGGTGTCGTGCTCGTGCAGGAGCCGAGCACGGCCAAGTTCGACTCCATGCCACGCAGCGCGATCGATGCCGGTCTTGCCGACATCGTGGCACCCGTCGGAGAGCTGCCTGCAAAGATCCTCGCTTATCTACAGCGCACCCCGCTCTTCGTGCGGACTGAAGTCGTGATGGAAGACAAGACCCAGGGAGCGCTGGAAAAAATCATCGTCCTTCTGCGAACTCACACAGGGAATGACTTCTCCCACTACAAGCGGAACACGCTTTATCGTCGGGTGGACCGGCGCATGGGCATCCATCAGATCGCCAAGATGTCCGGCTATGTCCGCTATCTTCAGCAGAACTCCCAGGAGCTGGATCTACTCTTTAAAGAGCTGCTCATCGGCGTGACGAACTTCTTCCGCGATCCGGCTGTCTGGGAGGAGCTGCGCACCAAGTTCATCCCGGCACTGCTGGCCCTACGCACGCCCAACCATGCCCTGCGCGCCTGGGTGCCCGGCTGTTCCACGGGAGAAGAGGCCTACTCGCTGGCCATGGTCTTCCGCGAAGCGGTGGAGGAACTCAAACCCAAGGCCAGCTTCTCGCTGCAAATCTTCGCCACAGACCTGGATCGGGACGCGATCGACAAAGCCCGGGCAGGTGTGTTTGCTGAAAACATCGCCGCCGATGTGTCTCCAGAGCGGCTCAGTCGTTTCTTCGTCAAAGAAGGGAGCGGCTACCGTGTGCGTCGTGAGATTCGGGAGATGGTGATCTTTGCGCCGCAGAACATCATTATGGACCCGCCTTTCACGAAGCTGGACTTTTTGTGCTGTCGCAATCTCCTGATCTACCTCACCGCAGAGGTGCAAAAGAAGCTCATGCCGCTGTTTCACTACAGCCTGAATCCCGACGGCGTGCTGTTGCTCGGCAGTTCGGAGACGGTCGGCAGCGGCTCGGATCTCTTCCATTCGCTCAGCAGTAAGTCGCGCCTCTTCCGCCGCATCGAGTCCCCACGGGGGCGTGAGCCCATCGAGCTGCCAGCATCCTTCAGCCTCGGCTCTTCGAATGGAAACGAACTGGCCGCGGCGACCAAAGTGACAGTCAGCCTCCAGTCCCAGGCGGATCAACTGATCCTGCGGAACTATGCTCCACCCACGGTGCTCGCCAATGACAAGGGTGACATCTTTTATATCAGCGGACGCACCGGCAAGTATCTCGAACCTGCGGCAGGGAAAGCCAACTGGAACCTCTTTGCCATGGTCCGTGATGGGCTTCGCTTCGAGTTATCCAGTGCGTTTCAAAAAGCACTCCGCCAGAAAGAGAGCGTGCATCTCCATGGACTCAAAGTGGAAACCAACGGCGGCGCACAGCATGTGGACGTCAGCGTCCAGCGGCTCGATGAACCGGGACCACTCCAGGGGCTGGTCATAATCGTCTTTACAGATGTCCCCACGCCTGTGCCTGCAAAGGCGTTCAAAGCACCCGCCAACAGCGCACGCTTAACCGAGGCTGAGTTGGAGCTGCATCGGGTTCGTGCTGAAGCACAGGCCACGCATGAGGAGATGCAGACCTCGCAGGAGGAGATCCGCTCCGCCAATGAAGAGCTGCAATCCACGAACGAAGAACTCCAGTCCACGAACGAAGAACTCACAACCTCCAAAGAGGAGATGCAGTCGCTGAATGAAGAACTGCAAACCGTGAACGCCGAATTGCAGGCCAAGGTGGATGAGCTCTCCCGCAGCAGCAATGATATGAAGAACCTGCTCGACAGCACGGACATTGCCACGCTGTTCCTGGACCGCAGTCTCAATGTGCGGCGCTACACCCCGCAGGCGACGAAGATCATCAAACTCATCCCGAGTGATGTGGGCCGCCCTGTCACCGATCTCGTGTCTGACCTCAACGACACCACCATGGCTGCGGATGTGCGTGAAGTTCTGCGCACGCTGATCTGCCAGGAGAAACCCTTGACCACGCCGGATGGCCGCTGGTTCACCGTGCGCATCATGCCCTACCGCACGATGGATGACCGAATCGACGGCGTCGTGATCACCTTTACCGACATCACTGTGGCCAAGGCCCTGGAGGCAAAGCTGCGCAGCCAGCAGACCAGCATTGCTGACAAGCCGGTGAAAGTCGCCAAGCCCAGATCCAAAGCTAAAGCGCAACGCACCCGCTCCTAGGTAGGCAATCCCTCATGCCAACAAAACCGATCATCGTCCCCACTGCCGCTGAACTTCGCCGACTGGCCGAAGCGCGCTTGAGCAAAGGGCGGAGGAGTCGCAAAACAAAGGCGGGAGAAACGGCAGGCAGCTTGGACAGCCAACGGCTGCTTCATGAGCTTCAGGTGCATCAGATCGAGCTGGAAATGCAAAACGCCGAGCTTCAAGAGGCTCGTGACCGGATGGAGGTGCTGCTCGGGCAATACACCGATCTCTACGACTTCGCGCCCGTCGGCT
>JBILPY010000122.1:0-9452 GCA_044373575.1 Prosthecobacter sp.
CTTCGTCACCTGCTCCAGCGGGCCGGATCAGGCGAGCCTGCATGTGTTTTGCTTCAGCGCTGCCAATGGTAAGAAGCTCTGGGAGCGCGTGATGAAGGCCACGGGCCGCACGATGGCGCACAACAAGACCAGCGTGGCCGCGCCGACACCTTGCAGCGATGGCGAGCGCGTCTTCGCACTGTATTCGTCGAACGATCTCTTCGCCTTCGACCTCGCGGGCAACCTGCTCTGGCTGCGCGGGCTGACTTTTGATTATGCCAATGCCAGCAACAGCCTTGGCATGTCCTCATCCCCCGTCGTCGTGGGTGACACGCTCGTCGTGCAGGCGGAGAACGACAGCGAGTCCATCGCCGTCGGCATCGACGTGGCCACAGGCAAGAACCGCTGGAAAAAAGAGCGCCCGAAAGCCGCGAACTGGACCAGCGCCGTCGTCTTCAAAGGCGCGGTCGCTTTGCAATCCAGCAAAGGTCTCACCGGCGTGAACCCACGCACCGGCGAGATCGAGTGGGACTACACCGACGGTGCCGCCACCATCCCCAGCTCCGCCGTGACCGAGAATGCGATCTACGTCCCCTCCAATGGCGTCACCGCTTTGACCCCCGAGAAAGGAGCTGTCTCCCAACTCTGGCGCGCCAGCGGCCTGAAGCCCGGCACCGGCAGCCCCCTCGTGCTTTGCGACTCGCTCTACGTGCTCAACGGAGCCGGCGTGCTCGTGAAAGCCAGCCTCGCCAACGGTGACGAAGCCTGGAAACTCCGCCTCAAAGGCCCCATGAGCGGCTCCCCCGTCGCCGCTGGCAAATACATCTACATCGCCAGTGAACGCGGCGACTTCCAAGTCGTCGATACCACCGCCAAAGAAGGCGAAGTCATCCACACCGTCGAGCTGAAGGAGACCGTCCTTTGTTCCCCAGCCATCAGCAACGGCGCGGTGTATGTGCGCAGTGACAAGACGCTTTGGAAGCTGAAGTGAAGGGCATAAGCTGGCCAAGCCAACTTTACAGAGTGGATAGGTTCACCAGACGATGAAACCCATCGTGATGGGTCTAGGACCACGTGTTCGTAAGTGAATAGTTCGTCACACTCGGCATGTGACACGATGCTGGCCACACGCTTTTGGCGTTGGTTATCAACGACTTGGTGATCAACAAAAGAAAGTGACTGAGCTGTCACCAACGGAATCGTTGCTTGGGAATTCACGGTGAGAAGAGCATGGGCCGATGAATGAGCCCCACTCTCGCTGTCATCACCCTTCTGACTTTGCTGCCTCTGGCTGCACTCAGGGGGCATGGTGCCTACCATGATGTGGTGGATGATCTGACGCGGAAGCTGGCGGTGACACCGGAGGATGCGGCGCTGCATTTTAAACTGGCTTGTGCGCATCAGGAGCATGGGGAGTGGAAGGCGGCGCTCATCGAATGTGAGCGTGTGCGCAGGCTTTCATCGGGTGTGCATGAGGTCGATCTCATCGAAGGCATGGCTTTGGCCGAAGGCGGGCTTCATGAGGCTGCGAAGGGTGTTTTGGATGCGTTTTTGGCGAAAGAACCGCAACATGCTGCGGCGCTCGCGCAGCGTGGAAAAGTGCTTTTGAAGCTCGGGAAGCGTGTGGAGGCTCGGAATGACTTTGCGGAGGCTTTGAGGCTCGATTCGCGTGCTCCGGCGGCTTGGTGGCTGGAGGCGGCACAGGCTGGAAACGCGGTCGAAGTGCTGCGAAAGGCTTTGCTGGCTCATGCGGATGATCCGGAGCTTTTGACTGCCTCGCTCGATGCGGAGTTGAAAGCTGGAAATGCCGATGAGGCGCTTCGACGCGTCGATTCGCTGCAAAAGATCGCGCCTAGGCCTGAGCCGTGGATGGCGCGGCGTGCGGAGGTGCTGATGACGGCCGGACGCGAGGCGGAGGCCCGCGAGGCGTGGGCAGCACTGCACCGGCATCTCATGACTTTGCCCAATCTCGAACGTGGCACGCCGCTGCTGGCAGGCGTGCTCGCTCAAACCCAACAAGCCCTCGGCATCGCCGTGCCTGCGATCGTCGCAGCCCCACCTGCAACTCTCCCGAAACCATGAAACGCAACCTCCTAGCAGCTCTGCTGCTCCCACTGATCAGCCAGGCTCAGACAACTGAGTTTGGCAATCTCAACGTGGTTCAGAATGACGCTGGAAACAACACCACGTCTGTCACTCTGAGCTTTGGTCCTGGCAGCTCGCCCAATGCGGCCATCCGCACCGGCAGTACCAAGGCGGACTACAACGTGACCTTTGGCAACACGAACGACTATGACACAGGTGTGCTCGTGGCCGCCATCTCGGAAAACGGGCGCAACAACAATGCTGTGGGCGAGACGATCGGCACCTTTTACACGACGGTGGGTGTGGAGCTGGACAGCACGACGACGCCAACCCGCTACTATCTGGCGCTTTTCCGTGCTCCGAACTCGGAAGAACAGAATCAAAACGTGGCATGCGCCTTCTTCCCGTATTCGCAGTGGCTCGGCGGTGTCGCTCGCAACGCGGCGAACAGCAATGGCGGTGCCACGGACACGCTCAAAGCCAGCACGGGCATCAATCTGGGCACGCAGTTCACGACAGCGGGCGCGGGTGTGTTTGGCCTGAACCTCACCTCGATCAACTCGGCTTACACTTCGCAAAACGGCATCCTCCTCGTGAACCACCTCAAGAACGAGGACAACTACGCCGCCAGCATCGCCAATGCGAACGGCAGCTTCACGATGCATGTGCGTGACAATGGCAGCACCGGCACCGTGGCAGCACCTGCGACGGAGCAGGACCCCATCGCCTTCGTTTATCTGCACACAGCGGATGTGGGCACGAAGTTCCTCAAAGCCATGGGACGCGTGAATAGCGATGCGAGCACGGATGTGAGCGGCGGTACCTTCACGGTGACCAAGGGCGGCACGGGGCAGTGGTATCTGAGCATCCCCGGCATGAGCCCGGCCACGGGCACGCTCATCGTCAGTCCCGAAGGCGGTGCGACGAACAACGTGGACAACATCATCTCTTACCAATGGGACGCGGCGAACTCTCGCTACGTCATCGAGAGCCGTGACATCGTGAGTACCACCGCTGCGCCCGTGCTGGAGAATGGCGCGACAAATGCCGAGGACATGTTCAGCTTTGCTTTCTTCGAGGCTCCCATCGCTCCTACGGTGGCGATCACCAGCCCGGCGAATGGAGCGAACGTGGTCACAAACACGGCTTTCAATGTGGAAGCCACGGCGGCAGATGCGAATGGCACGGTGACTCAGGTGGAGTTTTTCAGGAATGGAGTGTCCGTCGGCACGGATTCGACGGCGCCGTTTTCTTTTAATCAGACGGGACTCACCGTCGGTGCTTACAGCTTCACCGCTCGTGCCACGGATAACGATGGATTCTCCACAACGAGCTCAGCGGTCACGGTCAATGTCACGCTCGATCCGAACAACCTGCCTGCGAACACCGCGCTCTGGTTCGATGGCGTGAATGACTATGTGACGATGGGCACGGCGCTGGATCTGGGCGTGGGCGGGCCGCCTGCGAATGGCCTGACGCTGGAGTGCTGGTTCCGCCGCGATGGCGCGGGCGTAACTTCCAGCTCCGGCAGCGGTGGTGTGACGGCGGTGCCGCTCTTTGGCAAAGGCCGAGGTGAGGGCGATGGCAGCAATGTGGACTGCAATTATTTCTTTGGCATCACCACGGCGGGTATCTTGGTGGCGGATTTTGAGGCTTATCCGGCCACAGGGGTTACTTCGGGGCAAAATTACCCAATCACCGCGACGAACACGCCGATCACGAATGGCACCTGGAATCATGCTGCGGTGACTTACGACGGCGCGACGTTCACCTGGAAGATGTATCTCAATGGCGTCGAAGTCGGCGCTGCCACGGCCATCGCAGGTGCGCTGCCACGTTACGATAGCATCCAGCATTTCGGCATCGGTACAGCGATGACTTCCGTCGGTGCTCGCGAGGGTGCTTTCCATGGCATCATTGATGAAGTTCGCGTTTGGAATTACGCCCGCAGCTCTGCCGAGATCGCTGCGACGAAGGATGTGGCTGTCACCAGCTCGCCAGGGCTCGTTGGACGTTACGGTCTGAATGAAGGCACTGGCACCACCACGGCCAGCAGCACCGCTACATCAGCAGGCACGCTGACGAATGGCCCGCTGTGGATCGAAGGCGCTACTTTGGTGACGAATGATCCGCCCACAGCTGCGATCACCTCTCCGGCTAACAACACCAGCACCGCTGCCCCAGCTTCCTTTACCATCACAGCCACGGCGACCGATCCAGACGGCACGGTGAGCAAGGTGGAGTTTTTCAGCGGAGCCACCAAGATCGGCGAGGACACCGCTGCGCCTTATTCTTTTGATGTCAGCGGCCTCGCGCAAGGTGCTTACAGTTTCAGAGTGCGTGCGACGGATAACTTCGGTGCCTTTACCGACAGTGCTGTCGTGAATGTGACCGTCACACCGCCGCTCACCACGCCTCCGACGGTCTCGATCACTTCACCTACGGATACGGCGACCTTTCTGGCACCTGCCAGCATCACGATCAACGCGAACGCCGCCGACAGCGATGGCACAGTGGCGAAGGTGGAGTTCTTCAATGGAGCCACAAAGCTCGGCGAGGACGATTCTGCGCCTTATTCCTTTGTTTGGAGCAATGTCGCCATCGGCAGCTACTCGCTCACGGCGAAGGCCACGGATGACATGACGGCCACGACGACCTCGGAGTCGGTCACAGTGAATGTGATCGTCAATCAATCACCCACCATCTCACTCACCACACCAGCGGATCTTGCGACGAATGCAGGCGCGGGTGGCACGGTGGCGCTTTCCGCGAGTGTGGCTGATCCTGAGAGCCAGCCGATGAGCGTGACCTTTTACGGCAGGCTGAAATCGCCGCCGGTGGGGCCGGACTTCACGCTGGTGACACTTCCCGACACGCAGTTTTACTCGGAGAACACCGGTGGCACACGGCTGGCAAATTTCACGAGCCAAACCAACTGGATCGTCGCGAATCGAACCACGCTGAACATCCCCTTCGTCGCTCACATGGGTGACATGGTGCAGAATGGCGACAGTGTGGTGCAGGAATGGATCAATGCCGATGGTGCGATGGACATCATCGAAGACCCCGTCACCACCCTGCTCACGCATGGCATCCCATGGGGCGGCGCTCCTGGGAATCATGACCAGCAGCCCATCGGTAGCCCGGATGGTGCCAGC
Source organism: Prosthecobacter sp. (assembly GCA_044373575.1). Taxonomy (GTDB): domain Bacteria; phylum Verrucomicrobiota; class Verrucomicrobiia; order Verrucomicrobiales; family Verrucomicrobiaceae; genus Prosthecobacter. The sequence goes on from JBILPY010000122.1 coordinate 5,223, forward strand.
GCTCTTTGGAACACTTACTTCGGCACCGCTCGCTGGGCCGGCAGACCTTACTGGGGAGGCAATTACAGCACGAACAATGACAACAACTACCAGCTCTTCAGCGCCAGCGGCCTCGACTTCATCATCATCAACATGGAGTATCGCCCATCCGCGAATCAGGCCGTGCTCGACTGGGCCGATGCCTTGCTCAAAGCGCATCCGAACCGCCGCGCCATCATCACGAGCCACTGGCTCATCGGCACGGGCAATCCCGCCGCGTGGGGCGGTCATGGTCAGGCCGTCTATGACAATCTGAAGGACAATCCAAACCTCTTCCTCATGCTCTGCGGCCACATTCATGGTGAGGGCCAGCGTGCGGATGTCTTTGAAGGACGCACCGTCTATACCGTGCTGCAAGACTACCAAAGCCGCTCGAATGGCGGCGACTCCTGGCTGCGCTACTTCACCTTCTCGCCTGCCAACAACACCATCAGCGCAAAGACGCTGCAAACCAAGACCGGCACCTTTGAAACCGATGCGGATAGCCAGTTCACACTGCCCTACACGATGGGCGCTGGCAGCGCCGCATGGACGGCGCTCGGCACGGTGAATGCCGCAGGCGGCGTGGCGACACTGGACTGGACCGGTGTGGCAGGAAACACGGAGTATGAATGGTATGCCGCCGTGAGTGACGGCACGAACAATGTCGGCAGCACTACTCGCAGCTTCACCACGGCTGCAAACGCTGCGCCGACGGTTTCGCTCACGTCTCCCGCTGAAAGCACAAACGTCGCTTTGCCTGCTCAAGTGGCTTTTGAGGCCACCGCGGGCGATGCAGATGGCACGGTGACAAAAGTCGAGTTTTTCGCGAACGACGTCAAAGTGGGCGAGGACACCACCGCGCCCTATTCGCTCTCATGGGCGGCTTTGAGCGGCTCTTACGTGCTCAAGGCGGTGGCTTTCGACAACCAAGGTGCCACCACGACCTCCACACTCGTCAACATCACGGTGACAAATCCGAACAACCAACTGCCCACCGTGCAGTTGACCTCGCCTGCTCCTGCAGCACGCGTGCCTACGACAGCGGTGACTCTCAGCGCCTCCGCTTCCGATGCCGACGGCGTGGTGACGAAGGTCGAGTTCTACGACGGTGCCACGAAGCTGGGTGAGGACACGACAGCGCCTTATTCTTACGCTTGGACTGGCGGCACGGCAGGCCCCCACACGCTCACGGTCGTGGCCACGGACAATGATGGTGCCACGAAGATATCCGCCGCAGTCCCTGTGACCTTGGTGACGCCAGAAACTGCCACGCTGATCGCCAAAGGCGCGATCTGGAAGTATCTGGACAATGGCACTGACCAAGGAACCGCGTGGAAAGAAGCCGCCTTTGTGGATGCAGCCTGGAGCTCAGGCCCTGGACCTCTCGGTTACGGAGACACCCACATCGTCACCACCGTGAACAGTGGCCCCTCTGGCAGCCGGTTCATCACGACCTACTTCCGCCGCACCTTTGAGGTGGCCAATGCATCGCTGGTGCGGTCACTCGCGCTGAACCTTCTTCGCGATGATGGAGCCATCATTTACATCAACGGCACCGAAGTGGCACGCAGCAACATGCCGGAAGGTCCAGTGAACTATCTGACCAACTCCGCCACTACCCTCAGTGGCACGGACGAGACGACCTATGTAGCGCTGCAGGCATCCTCGCTGCCGCTGGTAAATGGCACGAACAGCATCGCAGTGGAGCTTCACAACCGTGATGGTGCCAGCAGTGACCTCGGCTTTGACCTGGAGGTGATCTCCACCCAGTTGCCGCCTGCACCACCGCCTCAACTGCTGATCACGGAGATCAACTCCGACGGCACCGGTGGAGACTTCTGGGAACTGACGAACATCGGGGCATCTGCGGAAGACATCAGTGGTTACAAGTGGATCGACTCGGCACGAACAACCACCGGGGCCATCGTTGTCCCCGCTGGCACGATCATCGCATCCGGTGAGTCGATCATCTTCAACGTCACTGGCACCGCCGCGGCCTTCCGCACGGCCTGGGGGATTCCCAACACAGTGCAGGTCTTCAGCAGCGGCCCCGGCCTCGGCCAGAATGACGCCATCACGCTCTACAATGCCGCGAACGTCGAGGTGCTCTACCTGAGCTACAGCGCTGGCGGATTCACCCGCTCGAATGGCAGTGCTTCCGCAGGCGGCCATGCGGGCGCATCGGCTGGTGCTGCCACCACCGTGTCGATGGTTTGGGACCCCGTCTTTGGCACCTCGAGCCCCCGCTATGGAGCCGCCGCCATCGGCAACTTCGGCAGCTTTGCTCATACGACAGCACCTGCGACGATTGGTTCGCCTGGTTACAGTGGCTTCGGCGGTCCGCCTCCTGCGGTGACGTTGTCACTCAGTGTGACACCTTCCTCCTTCTCTGAAAGCGCCACGAATCCGGCTGCCATCGGCACGGTTTCACGGGCGACCAGCGGAACCAGTGATCTCGTCGTGAGCCTGACCTCCAGCGACACCACGGAGGCCACGGTGCCTGCTACAGTCACTATTTTGGCCAACCAAACGTCTGCCACGTTTAATGTCACGGCTGTGGATGACAGCTTCCCCGATGGCGACAAGACCGCCATCATCACCGCCACTGCGACAGACGCTACATCGCCAACCTTCAACCTCACGGTGCAGGATGACGGTGATGTGGTCGAAGCGAGCTTCCTGCTCACCGAGGTTCTTTCGCAGCAGGCGGCGAGTGGTGTGAATGACTTCTGGGAGCTGACCAACGTCAGCGGCAGCACGAAGGACATCAGCGGCTACTCCTGGCATGACAGCGGTCGCAGCGCGGCGGCAGCAGCGGCTTATAAGCTGCCTGCTGGCAGCAGCATCGCAGCGGGTGAGTCGGTGATCTTCACCACGATCACTCCGACGGCCTTCCGCGCCTGGTGGGGCATCCCAAACACCGTGCAAGTCTTCCAGACAGTCGGCGCACCGGGTCTCGGGCAGAATGATGGTGTTTCGTTCTTCGACAGCGGCGGCAATGAGGTCTTCTACTTCAGCTATGCGGCGGCTGGCTTCACCAAAGCGGATGGCAATCCTTCGACGGGCACGCACGCCGGACCCTCGGCAGGTGCTGCGACGGAAACGCAGTCCGCCGTGTGGGTGCCTTCTTCCGGCACCACGACACCGCGCTACACCTTTGCCACGGTGAACAACCTCGGAGCTATCGCCTCGGCAGCGAGCGCCCTCGACATCGGATCGCCTGGCGTGACCGTCGGCAATCCGACGGTGAGCATTGCGAATGCTTCCATCACAGAAGGAAATAGCGGAACGAGCACGCTGGCACTGAACGTGACCCGCAGCGATACCGCCACGGCCTTCACCGTCGATTATGCTGTGACAGGCGGCACGGCCACGAGCGGCACGGATTATGCCACGCTCGCCTCTGGCACGCTGAACTTCACCGCCTCCGGCGCGGCCTCTCTGCCTATCAACCTCACGGTGAATGGCGATACCGAGTCGGAGCCTGATGAAACCATCGTCATCACGCTGTCGAATCTCGTGAACACGACCGGCACGACGATCATCTCGACTGCCAGCGGCACCGGCACCATCATCAACGACGACATTATCGCTCCGCAGATCACCACGCAGCCTGCGAGCACGACCATCGCCACCGGTTACACTGCCACGCTTTCACTCGTCGCCACGGGCACGCCCGCTCCGACGATCCAGTGGTATGAGGGCGCGGTTGGCACGACCACGACACCTGTGGGCACGAACTCCAGCAGCTTCACCACCCCGGCGCTGACCACGACGACGAGTTACTGGGCACGTGTGAGCAACGCCGGCGGCAGCGTCGATAGTGCTGCGGCAACGGTCACTGTGACCACGGGCGTCACCGCTGTGGACCTTTCCACCTACGTCCGCGTGGCACGCATCAACCTGCCGGAGTATCGCCGCACCGCGCTGCCGCCTGGCACCGCTGCGCACAATCTGCTGTGCGATGAAGCCTCCGCTGTGACCTACAATTGGGACACCGACACGCTCTTCATCACGGGCGATGGTGGCCGTGCCATCACACAAGTCTCCAAAACGGGTCAACTCATCGACACGATGTCGCTGGAGCTGAACGCGGGCAATCCGCAGGGCACCGAGTTTTACGATCCCGAAGGCATCACCTACATCGGCGGAGGCCAGTTTGTTTTCAGCGAGGAGCGCGAGCGTCGTCTGGTGAAATTCACCTACGCC
>JBILPY010000675.1:0-2921 GCA_044373575.1 Prosthecobacter sp.
TGGGGCATCACCGAGGCCACGAAGCGCTTCAACGGCATGTTCGCCTTCGCCGTTTGGGACAAAGAAGACCGCACGCTGACCCTTGGCCGCGACCGACTCGGCGAAAAGCCGCTCTACTACGGCTGGCTCGGCGACACCTTTGTCTTTGCCTCCGAACTCAAAGCCATCCGCGCACTCCCCGGCTTCAATGCTGCCATCAATCGCGATGCCATCTGCGCCCAGCTCCGCTTCAATTACATCCCCGATCCCTGGTGCATCTACGAAGGCCTGCACAAGCTCCCGCCCGCCTCGCTCATCACTTTAAAAGCACCTGCGGACAAACCCACGCCGCAGCTTTACTGGGATCTCCGCCAAGTCATCAAGCACGGCCTCGATCATCCTTTCACCGGCAGTGAAAGCGAAGCCATCGACACCTTTGAGGCCATCCTCAAAGAAGCCGTCGGGATGCGCATGGTGGCCGATGTGCCACTCGGGGCTTTCCTCTCTGGCGGTGTCGATAGCTCCCTCATCGTCGCCATGATGCAGCAGCAGAGTGCGCGGCCCGTGCGCACCTTCACCATCGGCTTCGACGTGGCGGAATACAATGAGGCGCACTATGCCAAAGAGGTCGCCAATCATCTCAAGACCGACCACACCGAGATGTATGTCACCGGCCAAGACGCGCTGGATGCCATCCCGCTTTTGCCCGGCCTCTACGACGAGCCCTTCAGCGACTACTCGCAGATCCCCACCTACCTCGTTTGCAAAATGGCGCGTCAGCATGTCACCGTCGCGCTCAGTGGCGATGCGGGGGACGAACTCTTCGGCGGTTACGAGCGCTACTTCGTGGGCCGCAATCTCTGGGACAAATTCGCCTGGATGCCGCCTGCTTTGAAAAAGCTCACCGCCGCCGCCATGACCGTGCTGCCACCCGGAGCGCTGAACTCACTCGGCAATCTCGCGAAGCCCGTTTTGCCCAAGCGTCTGCGCCATGTGCCTTTTGGCGACAAATTGCACAAGCTCGCCGAAGTCGTCGCCGCACCGGGCATGGAGTCGCTCTACCTCACGCTCATGTCTCACTGGAAGCGGCCCGAAGACATCGTCATCGGCGGGCATGATCGCGACACCAGCATCACCGACACACTCGGCTGGCCGCGCGTGAGTGACTTCACGCATCGCATGATGCACCTCGACATGGAGACCTACCTGCCCGGCGACATCCTCACCAAGGTGGATCGCGCCGCCATGGGCGTCAGTCTCGAAGGCCGCATCCCGCTGCTCGATACCAACCTCATCGAGTTCGCCTGGAAGGTTCCTTTCTCCATGAAAGTGCGTGGCGGCCAGGGCAAGTGGCTGATGCGCGAGACGCTGTATCGCCATGTCCCGAAAAGCATGATCGACCGCCCGAAGCGCGGCTTTGGCGTCCCGCTGGAGCATTGGCTGCGCGGCGAACTGCGTGCCTGGGCGGAGGATCTCCTCAGCGAGTCACGCCTCAAACGCGAAGGCTACTTCCACCCCGCCCCCATCCGCCAAAAATGGCAGGAGCACCTCAGCGGCACGCGGAACTGGCACTTCTATTTGTGGGACGTGCTCATGTTCCAGGCCTGGCTGGCGCAGCAGAAGTGAGGTGACAAAGCTCGTACTCTGTTAACTGTCTAAACGTGAAGTCCACTCAACTGCTTTAAGTCTAGCGCACTACAATGATTCCAATTTGGCCACGATACCGTTTTGCATTTTGGCTTGGTTTTTTCATCGATCTTTTCAAGCGATCTTGGGAGCCAGGGACAGGAGGACCGTTTGCCGTTCTTATCCTTCCATTTGCTGCGATGGTGAGTGGGCTCGTCCTTTTAGCCTGTTTTATTCTCGGTTTGCCACTTCGCGATGACAGAGTGATGCGCTTTTGGTGTTCCAGCACGACACCTGCAAGGTTCATTGTTTGTCTCGGTGTTATTTTATTCATGACAGGAATACTGTGGGCAAATCATGAGTTTTTTGATCGCCATGCTGCAGCAGATGTGGCTGATAGAATTCTTTGGGCGATGACAATGCCTGGGTTCATTGCGATCATTTTCTCTGTCTTGTATTGGCCTTTACCTCCCAGGCCACAATGAGTTTGCCTTACTCAGCGAATCCCGCCTGAAACACGAAGGCTGCTTCCACCCCGCCCCCATCCGCCAAAAATGGCAGGAGCACCTCAGCGGCACACGGAATTGGCACTTTTATCTGTGGGACGTACTCATGTTCCAGGCCTGGCTGGCGCAGCAGAAGTGAAGTGAAGTATCCCGCATCCGTGAGCTCCGTTCCCGTAGCCTTCCTGCGAAGCACGAAAGCCTAGGCGAAGGATGCATCCCCATCTTCATCAACCGCCCCCAAGACAGAACAGGCAGTAGAATGGGGGCAGAAGAATGGCTCTGAATCTCAATATTCTACTGCCCCCATTCTAGTGCCATTCATTTTCCCGTTCGCAGAGCTAAGTTATAAGACGTGCCAACACACGGCAACCTACTTGCCTTGATACCCTCCAGCACTCGTGGGAGTCTCCCCCATGAACGCGGCACGGCTGTTTCCCCTGACCTTCTTCCGGCTCTCGGCCAAGAAGGGGCGGATGTCCTGGGGAATGAGGTGCCAGAGCGGCATGGACCGGGGATTGCCCCTGCCATCCAAGCGGTCGAAGGCCGAATTTCAGCGGCTGAATGCTCCAAACCAGCAGGTTACCCCACAACGGTGCAAGAGGCCCCTCAGAACCGTCCAAGGGACCCCAGAACGATCCAAGGGGCCCCCGGAACCGTCCAAGGGACCCCCGGAACCGTCCAAGGGCCCCCCGGAACCGTCCAAGGGACCCGCAGAACCGTCCAAGGGACCCGCAGAACCGTCCAAGGGACCCCCGGAACCGTCCAAGGGACCCCTGGAACCGTCCAAGGGACCCCCGGAACTGTCCAAGG
>JBILPY010000378.1:0-4723 GCA_044373575.1 Prosthecobacter sp.
CTTCCACCAACCCGCTGACAAAGCCCACAGGAGAAATGTACAGTCCAATCTGAACTACAAATGGGATCACATAACGGAAATCGCGATAGCGCACATTAAGCGCCGTCACCAGAAGCCCCGGGCCGAGGGCTGTCAGCATCGCCGCCGCTGTCAGGACCGGCAGCAGCAGCAGGCGCGGCCCGACTGGAAATTGAAACCAAAGCAACAAGCCAAAGAGCAGGCAGAGGCTGATGGCAAAGTCCACCAACGTGGCCAGAACGGCGCTCAGAGGTAGGAGGAGTCTTGGGAAATAGGACTTCGTGAGCAAGGCCGAATTGGCGATCAGGCTCATGCTGGACTCGGAAAGTGCAGCGGCGAAAAAGTGCCAGGGCAGCATCCCGCCGAGCACCAGCAGTGGGTAGGGCACTCCACCCGCCGTATCCAGTTTGGCAAAGCGTCCGAAAACGATGACGAACACCGTCAGGGTCAGCACAGGGCGAATGAGCGCCCAGAGAACACCAATCACCGTCTGCTTGTAGCGCACCAAGATGTCTCTCCAGGTAAAAAGCATCAGCAGCTCGCGAAATCGCCAAAGCTCCGCCCAGTACTCGGACTGGCTTCTTTTTGCTCGAATGATGACATCTTGCTGCATGGGGATAGCTGCTTAGCTCAGGTCTGGGGTCACACAAGTTGCAATTCCGCTGCGCCGCCTTGGGTGGGACATTTTCTTAACGTGGGTCTGCTGAATTCAATGAGGGCCTCAACGCCATGACCTCGATCGCTGCACGGAGCTTGTTCACCACTCGTGGCCAAGTAAAATGCTCTCGCGCATGGCTCAGCGCATTAGTGCCAAGTCGCGCATCCAAACCCGGCACTGCAAGCACTCGGAGCAGTGCCTCCTTCAAACTGGTGGCATCCCCAGCTCTGACGTGAAGCCCATTCACCTCATGGGTGACGGTTTCCCCCAATGCCCAATCTCCCGTGACCACCGCCGGCATCCCGTGCAACATAGCCTCCACAGGCGCGATTCCAAACGGCTCGTAGAGGGAGGGCAGTGCAAGCACCCTGCATTCACTGAGGAGCTGCTTCATCTTCACCGCGCCGTCTGGGGATGATTTGTCCAAAAACCCATGCCAAACCACCCGTTCCAAAGGCAGCCCCTCGGGCGGTCCCTGGCGCGGGCCGACGATGTGGAGCTCTGCTTCTGGAAGTTGGCTTCTCACTCCGGCAAAGGATTCCAGCAGCACCCGTCCGCCTTTTCGCTCAAAATCCGCTCCGATGAACAATATCCCCTGCCCTTTTCGCGTCTCGATGGGCAAAACCTCGGGCAACTCATCGAGGTTGGCTCCTGCGCCGATGTTCACGACCCGGTCCGGCTGCACCCCAAAATCGTCGATGAACGAGCGTCGCAAATACTCGCTCATGGTCAAAATCAGATCCAGGCGATGGTAGAGGCGGCGCTCATAGGCCATGGCCTTCTCAACCAGGCGATCCGAAACCAACAAACGCCCATAAGGACTGCGCAGCCGTAGCGCCAGATTCCCATCGTGATAGGACGTACAGTAGCCGCCTTGGGATTGGATCTCTGGGCCAGAATAGAGAGCGCCAATCTGGAGCAAGGTCCTGCCAGGGGGAGTCCGCCTCAGCTTCTCTGCAAGCAGACGCGTCAACGCATCACGATACGCAGGGCGCAGATAATAGGAAAGGCGCAGACGCTCCTTGCTGGGATAAAAGGAAGCAGCCAGGAGCAGCCACTTGCGCCAGCCTCCCAGTTCGACGCCCGAAGCTCCAGAGAGCAGGCCTTGGCGCTGGCATTCGGTGAAAAAATAGTAGCTGCTTCCCGAGTAGCTGCGCTTGTCGAAAGGATCACGTCCGATCAAGCCACTGCCGATAAGGCCGTGAAAGGGAAAAGGCTGAACAGGGAGCTGATTCATGCGGCATGAAGTAGGGATCGCCGAGTGACACGGTTTATACAAAACTGCAAATTCTCTTCCCACTCAAAAGCCAAAGTCACACATCCTTGGATTGATACTTTTCAAATCATATTGCCCGCCTAATTTCGGCACTCACATGAAACAGCGACTCCGACAGGTTATTCAGGCACTTCTTGAGCGAGTAGGACTCCGACTTCTGTACATCAGCAATTGCCCACGCGGAACCGCACCAGCAAACTACCGTGACATTCTGGCAAAACTGCCTTCCGATCACTCGAAAACCGCCATGCTTGATGTGGGTGCCAATTTTGGCGTCGTGACTTCCGAGCTTTTGCAGATCTTCCCTGTCGATGTTCATGCTTTTGAGCCTTCGCCAGCCGTCTTTGAAGAACTGAAAAAGACCCACAGCACAAACCCACGTGTCCACTGCCACCGCAAAGCGATCTCAGACACCCAAGGTGAGCTTCCTTTCGAGGCCAGGCCGGACGATCCCTTTCTCGGACGTTTGGCTGATGCCTCCAGCAGCAGGGGCACCATCAATGTGGAGGTCATCACCGTGGATGCCTTCCTTCAAGCCACGGGCATCGACTTTGTCCCGCTGATGAAGACTGACACCGAAGGATTCGAAATCCAAGTTCTGAAAGGCGCCCAATCCAGCCTTGCTGCGGGCAAGATCAAATCCTTGCTGATCGAGGTCACGTTTACGCTGACCACCCACCGTCATGTGACACTCTCCGATGTCAGCGCCCTACTTCAGGTTCATGGTTATAAGCTCTTCGGTTTATACGATCACCACTACCTCAAGAGCGGGCAAAGCCGCTACTGCAACGCACTCTTCAAGCACGAGAGCGTGTTCAGTTGAGATGGCACAAAGCGGACTTTAGTGCCGTTTGGGTCATTTCTGCCGGATCATTGATTCCAGCACCGCAAGCTCGCCCTGACGTTCCGTGCGGTAGCGCTCACGAGCCTTCATCGTTTCGAGCTGATGCAGATCCAGCATTTCCGGCGACAAGACGATCCCAAAACCATCAGGCGGCGCTTGTTCCAGTGCCGGTTTCCAAAGACGTTCGAGGATGAGATCCCCCAGGGCCATCGTGAAATGACTGTCCTCGTAATACCAGCGGCCCAGCCCCGTGGCTGGAACGGGCTCCGTCGTGAAGGCATTGTAGCCGCTGAAATCGAGCACCTGAAAGCGTCTGTCCGAAGAGGACTCCCGCGCTGCGATCTCCACGAGCTGACGGAGCCACTCTATTAAACCAGCTCCATGTCCACAGAGATGCAGCATTTCCTGGAAGCGTGCATGGACGGGAGAAATACCCAGGCGGAGATCGATCCCACGCGCTTTGGCAAGTTGCAGAATCTCCCGGAAACATTGGAAGGCTTGCGGGTCCAACTGGGGACTCATCGCGGCCAACTGAGGCAGGGTGCGTCGTTCATAAGCGGCAAAGGCCTTGGCCGCCCCCCCCTTCTCGATCACTCGACGATCTTCTTCCGCTGCCACTCGTGCGCCATTCGGCGTGTAGGCTTTTTCTCCGAGCACACCCCGCCACGTTCCCAGGCTGCCCATCAAGGCATCCGAAGTGCCCAGCGCCGTGAGCCAGTCCGCCATCGCCGCCAAAGACTGTGGCTTCCCTTCCCTGCTCACAGCCAGACGTTCCTCGGTGAAATCGGGAGCAGGATTCGCCTCAGAAAGGAATGCGCTGTAATCCAGCAGCAGGACCGCCTGACGCACCTCGGACACCGCCACACCATGTTGGAAGTAGCGCAGGATCTCATAAATCGTCGCCTCGCTGAGCCCGAGATTGTAAACCGGACGCTCTGACCAGCAGGCATGATCGGGCGAGAGTCCCGTCTCCACTCGCGAGCTGCCCAGAATGACCGCCCCGGGCTGCGCATGCCGCACCTGCGCCGCCTTCACCATGCGCAGATGAGTGTAAGTTTCGGGTTTGGCCGGGCGCACGATCCAGTCCGTAGCAAACAGGCTGTAGGGGTTGACCGCCCGGTTGATCAGCACCACGACGAGCAGCACGAGGGCCATGACTATCCCGCCACGCAGGAGAAAAGTACGATGTGGGTCAGCAGCCATGTCAGAACTGGAAGTAAAGGAATTCGCTGAGCTTGCCGAGATTCAGCAGAGAAAGCGCCGCCAGGATGCCCAGCACCAGCGCCCAACGCCAGCCAAGCTGCCAGGTGAAGGCTACTTTCCCTTCGGGCAAAGACGCCTCATTCGGCGGCGTGAATCCACCCTTGGTCAGTTGGATGGCATTCGGCAGCATGAGAACGGCCAGCAGCAGAATGCCCAGCGTGGCCACCTGAACCGGCCCCGAGAACACAGCCCAGTCTGACCGGCCTTCGAACCCGAGTTTGGCCAGCGCTGGCAGCTTCACCAGCCATCCTGTGGGAATCTCCCATCCACTCGCACCGCCCAGACTTATTAGCATGTGCTTGGCAGCACGGAGATCGGGCGCGCGGAAAAGAGTCCAGCCCAGAATGACCGCTAAAAAGGTCAGCGCCCAGGAGGTCGGTAAAGCCAGCAGACGCGGCACACGGGCCGACCAGCCCGTCTGACGCCAGAGATGATTGATCACCAGACAGAGGCCATGCCAGAGCCCCCAGAGGCCAAAAGTCCACCCTGCACCATGCCAGAAGCCACCAATGATCATCACCAAAAGCAGGTTCACATGCCGCCGCACCGGCCCCTTCCGGCTGCCGCCGAAGGGAATGTAGAGATAATCACGCAGGAAGAGAGACAGGGTGATGTGCCAACGCCGCCAGAAGTCGATGATGCTCGTCGCCTTGTAGGGGGAGAA
>JBILPY010000380.1:0-4711 GCA_044373575.1 Prosthecobacter sp.
GAGCGCCAGCCCCAGCGCCATGTCCGAGTAGGCGGAGAAGTCGAAGTAGAGCTGGAAGGTGTAGGCCAGCACCGCCACCCAGGCATCCAGCATGGCCACAGGGCCAGCCAGCGCCGCTTGGTCAAAGACAGGCCCGACCCAGGCCGCCACATGATCCGCGATCACCATCTTTTTGAAGAGACCGATCACCAGCAAAGTGAAGCCGACCGAGAGTTCCGACCACTCAAAGGCCCGCGGTCTCGTCGCCCGCAACTGCGGCAGCATTTCATACGGGCGGACGATCGGACCCGCGATGAGCTGCGGGTAGAACGTCACATAGAGCAGGTAGTGTCGGAAGCTGGTGCCCTGGGTTTTCCCGGCCCGGCATTGCAGCAGGTAAGTCAGTTGGTGGAAGGTGTAGAAAGAGATGCCCGGCGGCAGCTCCAGCGGAGTTGACTGCCAGTCCTGCCCGCAGACCTGAGCGGCAGTGGTCACCAGGAAGTGCCAGTATTTGTAGTAGCCCAGCAGCCCCAGATTCACTGCCACACCCGCTGTCAGCAACCAGCCATGCTTGCCGGAGTCAGGCGTCTGCAGCTTCTGGCCCAGCCAGAAGTTCGCCACCACGGAACCGATCAGCAGAGGAACCTGCGCAGGACTCCACCAACCGTAGAAAAAGACCGATGCCACGGCCAACCAAAGCAGCACCGCCTCACGCCCCAGCCAGCGGTGCAACAGCGCCACCCCAGCCAGAACAATGGGCAGGAAAACAAAAAGGAACTCGGCTGAATTAAAGAGCATGGTCAGGACAAATCAGCGGCACCAGCGGCGCGAGGCGTTGAGCAATGGCTTCTCCACCAGCTTGAACAAGAGGCTGGTGGCGACGAGTGCGGTTATGCCCGCCACGAAGGCCACGCCATAGGCCAGAGCTGCGGACTCCTTCGCCCATCGCGCCCCTACACTGATCACCGCCAGCAGGATCAGCGAGTGCCCGAGATAGATCGAATAGGAGGCATCCCCCAGCCAGCAAGCCCAGCGCGGCCAGGATGACCGCTCCCGGCTCCGCTCCCAGTTCGCCATCAGGTAGATCAAGGCCGCAAAGCCCGCCCCAAGGCACACCCGCACCATCAGCGGCTGGTCCATTCCATACTTTGAATCATAGAGCCAGGCTCCACAGACCAACCCGACCAGCGCGAGCAGGCCGCCCAGGTTTCGGCTCGCCCCTGCGCTCGCGCTTTTGAAGAAAAAGCAGGCCAGAACTCCGAAGACAAACTCCACATTGTGGGCATCAAAAATGAGCCTCGGCATCCCATGCAACTGCACGCCCATGCCGCTGAGGATCACAATCAGTACCATCCAGCCTCCCATGAGCCAAAGCCCGGCCCGACGCCCGAGCAGCAGGGCCAGCAGGAAGAGCGCGTAAAACAGCACCTCATGCTGCAAAGTCCACGCCGCCGTGATCACCGGCAGGCCGCCGTCAGGTCCGGGCAGCAGCAGGTAGGAGGACAAAATACGGCTCAAATCCGGCCCGGCGCCTCCGCGCTGCCAGGCCACGAGTTCGAGAGCCAGCTTCGCCGTGGTCAGCAGGAAGAGCAGCGGATACACCCGGAAAAAGCGCCGCGCCAGATAACGGGGAGCACAGGCGGGCTGCCCCAATTCATCACCATGGACAAAGGCGATGATGAACCCGCTTAGCACAAAAAAGAAATCCACCCCCAGCTCTCCAAAATGGTAGAAGCCTCCGAGCAAAACCTGTCCCGCCTGACGTTCCGTGAAAAGCCCGGCGTGATAAACGACCACCCCCAGCGCGGCGATACCACGGAAGACTTGCAGGCAGGAAAGATAGGATGCTCTGGCTTGATCGGACATCTTGCGCGGGGCTTGTAGCGATTTTCACCACCAACGCTAGCAGCATTCTCCTCTGACGAGTCTTCACCGATCTTGGGCGTGGGTTTGACTTTCCTCCGTCGAACTCCAAAGGGTGCCCCCCATCATGACGACCCAGTCACCCATTCTGGATTTCAGTTCATCGAAAAGCTTCCGGCCTGTGCTGCTTCTTTTCATCATCGCGCTGGCCTTGACCTGGCTCTTTCTCTCAGGGTCAGGAGCACTGACTTCCGATCTCGGCGGTGACCCCGACGAGGCCGCCCATGCCGTGACCTCCCTCATGATTCGGGATTACCTCGCCGAAGCTCCCGGCCAGCACCCGATGAAGTTCGCCAAGACCTACTACGACCACTTTCCCCGCGTCGCCCTCGGACACTACCCACCGCTTTATTACCTGATCGCCGGCCCCTTGCTCATGCCGAAGGTCTCCATCCAGGTGCTCTTCCTCCTTCAGGCATTGACTCTGGCCGGACTGGCGGCACTCACCTTTGTCATTGGCAGACGATTGATGCCGGACCCACTGGCCGCAGTCGCTGGCCTCGGAGTCATCGCCCTGCCTGTGGCCTTGAAACTTGTCCAGCATGTGATGTCGGACCTCATGCTGGCGCTGCTTTGCCTCTGGGCCGCCATTGAATGGGCGAACTACCTGCGCACACCCACGATCCGGCGCGCACTATGGTGGGGCCTCATCGCAGCCGCAGCCATCCTCACCAAAGGATCAGGCATGGGCCTGTGTCTGGTGCCTCCGCTGGCCACCGTGTTGGCAGGGCAATGGCGCCTGCTGCTCACGAAGTCATGGTGGTGCGCCGCCCTGCCCGTTGGCGTTCTGGCCGGCCCCTGGATGCTCTACTCCACCAGCATTTCCAAGGAAGGAATGACCCAGCTTTCCCCGATGCAATACTTCCTTGATGCCGTGCCCTTTCACCTGAAGGCCATGCCCGAAGTCTTCGGCTGGGCCATCACCCTGCTGGCCATTCTCGGCATCGCCCATTGTTCCTTCCTCGGCTGGAAACGCCGCAGCCTCAGCCCCGAGGCCGCCTCCATGCTCGGCCTGTCCGTCGGCATCGGCTGCATCCTGCTCCTCATCCCCGTGGGCTTGAGCACCCGCTACATGATCACACTCGCCCCGGTCGTCATGCTGGTGGCCATGTCCGGCCTGGGACTGCTGCCCTGGCGTTCCATTCTGGGAAAAGCCGCCCTCGGCGCGGTGCTCATAACCGTCTTTGTCATGAGCAAAAGTCTGCCGGTGAAGGAGGTCAGCGGCTTTGACACCGCCGTCAAACTCGCGGGAATCCCCGCCTCCGATGCGCCCAAACAAAACTGGCTCGTCAGCAGCGATCCTCGCGGAGAGGGGGCCGTCATCGCCGCCGCCGTCTTCGCGCTGCCAGCACGAGCGCCAGCGAACCTGCGCCTCTATCGCGGCGGCAAGGAACTCTCCGCCAGCGACTGGATGGGCCGTGGCTATAAGCTCGCCTTCGATACCCCTGAAGCACTCCTGAAGCACCTCGATGACCGTCAGATCACCTGGGCCTTTGTGGATAAATCCATGCCCGAGGAACTTCGCCGTCCCCATGATCACCTGCTCGAAAAAGCCCTCCTCGGCGCACCGGACACCTGGAAGCTCGTTCGCGAACAAGGGATCACCCGCAAACCTGGGCAGCAAGGCACAATGCTCATTTACCAGCGAGAAACCTCTGCCGTCCACTGAGGACTGGAGGCCAGACCGGATCAGCCTTCACTAAGCTTCTTCGGGGGCAGTGCCGCCACGACCGCTTTCAGTTCGCGTCCGGGCTTGAAGCGCACCACGCAGCGGTCAGGGATGATCACTGAGTCTTCGGGCTTGTTCGGATTTCGGCCCACTTTAGCCTTGGCCACTCGGACCTCAAAGGTGCCAAAGGTTCGGAACGTCACATCATTCCCTTCGCTTAGTTGTTTGCTCATCAACTGGATGAATGCATCCACCATGGTGGAGACATCAGACTGGGTGAGTCCGGTCTGGTCGCTCAAGTCAGACACGATTTCGCGTTTGGTAATAGTAGACATCTTTTTCGGGGGGGGTGCTCTAAATGACTTCTTATAGGGAATCCGCAAGCCAATCCTTGGCCGCCAGGGAGCACCCGCGAAGGAATGGTTCCACCCTCACCAAGCTCGGCCGGGGGTAGGTGGGAAGGAAATTAGACTTCCAAGTTCGATCTCCAGTTCAGCCACACCTTCAAGGAATGACCCCGTAGAGGTTCGGAAAAAGTCCCCGCAGGAGCTGGCCGCATCACGAGACCGTGGCCGACCATGGGGACGAATGCCGTGATGGCGAGACTGTATGCCTGGCATTTTCCACAATCTCCTCTGCGCAGAGCATATCCATCCAGGGAACGGAGATGAAGCCACCTCCGGTCTCTGAAGGGATCACGACGTCGCGATCACGAACTCCTCCACTCGATCTTCGGCATCGAAGAAGATGTAGATCTTGTTGTTGCCCTGTGTGAAGGCATAACCGAGATGAGAGGCGAGCCGGGTTGGCAAAGGCCTCCAGCCTGTCATTTGAAAGCGCTCACCCGACCTGATTGCTTCGTGAGGCTGATGCTGAAAGTAGGCCAGCACTTCAGTTCGAGTGGGATGTCGGCTTAGAAACTCACGATCCTCATTGGGCTGCACAAACCAGGGGTGAATAATGCCCTCATAGAACATGACTCCAGCAATGCCAAAAAGGACGATGAGTAGTACACATCGAAGAGTGACAACGATTATCTTCTTCATCTGCCAATCCCACCTCAAAGCCGGTAATCCAGGCTAACAAAATCCAGCGGCTTCATTAGCTCGGTGCGCCAGAGGGGCTTGGTGGGGCCGTGGA
>JBILPY010000765.1:0-2919 GCA_044373575.1 Prosthecobacter sp.
TGCTTTGAAAAGACCTCGGTATCGATCATGCCTTTGTCGAGATGGCCACGCTCGATGCTCTCCAGCAGGCTCTTCACGCCATCGACGATCTCTTCCCTTCCGCCGTAACTGAGCGCGAGGATCAGGGTAAGCCCCGTGTTCTGAGAGGTCTGCTCGATGCTGCGGTGAAGCTGCTGCTGACAGGACTGGGGAAGATCATGAAGGCGACCAATGGCCTGGAGCCGGACGTTTTGCTCGATCATTTCGGGCGTTTTCGTTCGCAAAAAAGCCTCCAACAGCTTCATCAGCGCCTCGACTTCGCGCTTCGGGCGCTTCCAGTTTTCTGAGGAAAAGGCATACAAGGTGAGGAACTCGACACCCAGTTCGCCGCAGGCCTCGGTGACGCGCCGGACAGTGTCCGCGCCATTTCGATGTCCTTCCGTTCTAGGCAGGCCGCGTTCTTTCGCCCATCGGCCATTGCCGTCCATGATGATGGCGATGTGTCGCGGGATGTTTTTCAGGTCGTCGTTCGCAGCGGGAGGCATGAGAGCAGCGAGAGTAGCCTCTGAGCGTTCTCAGGCAAGGCAGGACATTCCTCCGGGATAAGCTTGAAGTCTGGTTTCAGGCCGAGCAGTCGCATCATCCAGCTCTCGACGTTCGGTCATGAAGCATGAGCATGCTTGGTAATCGACCTGATTTGTACTGTGGGGAGGAGTCCGTTAATTTTGAGAATGAGGGGATCAAAAGGTCTTCGAGAGAAACTTATCAGGGTGCCAATGGATCTCAAAATTGAGAAGTGCGGCTTTATGAGTGTTCACTTATATCAAAGATGGAATTTATGGCAAAGGTAATAATGGGCAAGACAAGTGGGTCATAAGGCGCTGATAACCAGAGGACTAAGTGACTTATAAACGTCGACTATGTTAGCTTCGATAATTGCAGAAATCTGTAAAAGACTCTCAAATTACAGAAAATAGACAAAATTATGATTTGGAAATTGCAGTGAGTCTAATTTATGCTATAAATACCATAGCAAACGAAATAACTGCCATGAAAAACATCGCCACCGCCCTCCGCATCACGATCATCAGCGCTCTTCTGATCGTCGCTTCTGTCGCCAGCGCCCAGACCGCACAGCAGGTCGCCGCCATGCGCCAGCAACAGTGGACAGCCTACCAGCAACAGGTTGCAGTTTATCAGCAGCAGATGGCCGTTTACCAGCAGCAGGTGGCAGCCTACAAGGCTCAGCAGGTCGCCGTGGCCCGCCCAGTGGCTCCTGCCGCTGCTTCCCGCGCCGTCACTGGCAACGGTCTCATCCGCTTTGATGGAAACCAGGCTGCCTGCTCGGCCAGCCTGCCTACCCAGGTCCAGTATCTGATCAACGCTGCGAATCTTCTCCAGAACAGCCCCTATGTTCGTGGCGCTGGGCACGGCCGCGTCGAAGACCGCGCTTATGACTGCTCCAGCTCGACTTCCTACACTCTGATCAAGGCCGGCCTTCTCAAGGCTCCTCTCACTTCGATCGGTTTTGCGAGCTTCGGCCAGGCTGGCGAAGGCCGCTTCATCACCATCTGGGTAAAGCCTGGTGAGCATGTCTTCATGACCATCTGCGGTCTTCGCTTGGACACCTCCGGTGGCAAAGTGGGCGAAGGTCCACGCTGGCGCACCAAGGGCCGCAGCTACGCTGGTTTCAGCCCTCGCCATCCTTTTGGCATGTAATTCGCAAAAATGCGACTCAGGGCGAAGTTTCACCGCTCTTATGATAATCAGAATAAAGAATCAAGCCTCTCAAATCCGCCAACCTCTCAACTTAGCAACTCTCTGACTCTCAATCCTATGAAAATCGAAACCTTCTCCGCCGCCGCGAGCACCGCAACTCTACCCACCGCCACGGTCTCCAAAGTCGATGCCAATCTGGGCTGGGCAGCGATGTCTTCCTTTCCTGAGATGGTGAGTGCGCAGGAAGTGAGCCTCGGCTGGGACGCGATGCCTGCCTTTGGTAAAGCTGATATTGCGTCCGGCGATGCAGAATTGGTGGCTAATTTCGTGCGCACGTCCCGTCTTGCTGACGCAGAGCCGAGCGCTCTGGCGAGCTTCTGGAGCCACATGAGCCTCCTTTGCATGAAAGCGTAATTAGGAGATGTGGAAGGACAGACGAATCAGCAAACTGTAGCGCTGCCGGATTTGGATTCGAATAGTCACCTCTCCATGTAATGGCGCCGATCATTGGCCGGCAGCTTTTCGAGAGTATAGCGTAGCATCGTGCGGGGCATGTGATTCGCGTGGCAGTCTAAAAAACCGCGTAGCACGGACTCATCATGCTTACCTGTCTCACGCAGCATCCAGCCGCATGCTTTGTGCATGAGGTCGTGCGGGTGCTTGAGAAAGCGCACGCACAAACGCAGGGTGTCCTCAAACTCACCCTTTTCTGATGAGGGCCTGAGTGGCCAGGATGGAGATGAGTTGTTCCCACAGGCTGTTTGAGTCAGCGTGTTTGTCCAAAATGGAGCGCTCATGAGTGAGCAGCCAGTGGCCAAGTATCTGCGGGGCACTGCTGTCCACGAGGTCCCAGTTGTTAATCCAAGCTGTGTTTTCCAGATAGGAAGTCACAATGCGCTCACGAGCAGGTTCGTCCTTCCGAGCTTTCTCAAACCGTCTCACCAGAACCAGCAGTGCGAGCAGGCGCTCCTCATGCCGGGCTGAACGCAACAGGGCGATCACCTCCGCGTCACGCGGGAGATCCGTGTCTGGCAGGATGGCGCGAACCTGGGGCACTTTCAGCCCGAGGAACTGATTACCTGCGCCATATTCCCCCGGCCCGTTTTGGAAAAAACGCTGGCTGAGAAGCGCTCATTCAGGGCTGGAGAGGGCGTGAAGCCGCTGGCTGAGGCGGGCGAGAGTCATCTTTTCGGTAGGAGCCAGAGGTTGCACTTAGCCTCT
>JBILPY010000676.1:0-2909 GCA_044373575.1 Prosthecobacter sp.
GTGTTTGGATCATCCACTCACTGCTGCCTCCGAGATCGATTCCATCGACGGTGACCTCGCCTTGGACATGGCGCTCACCTGCGGATTATCTCATCGAACCCAAATTGCCTGAGGTGAAGCCAGAGCCAGTCGTGACGCTGACAACACCTCCGTCTGCACCCATCGTGGAACCCAAGCCAATGCCACAGACAGCCGTGGCGACGCAGACCTCAATCAACCACACTGCGGTCAAAGGGGTTGATCCAAAGCCAGCGCCGAAGATCGATATTCTCAGTGCGCGAATGAATGAAGCTGTGTCGCGTCTCCCCGCTGATACACTTGCCAATCTGGAGAAATCCATGACTTCGTCTTCCGGTGGCTTGCTAAGTCCAGACAACCCCTTTCTGGCATCTCAATCGGTTATCGCCCCCCAGTCTTCAACAGTTCCTGCCGCTCCGAATGCTATCCCAGGGGGCTCGCCTCCGGCATCGCCAGCGGGGCAGGGTAGGGCAGCCAACAAATACATCACGCTTTCCTTCAATGATGACACATACCAGGGCGTCAGGGCAAAGCCGATGCTCAATCTGCTCGACATCGCCAAACTCAATGAGGCGACACGGTCCGGAAATCTCATTGCCACTGGGAGCCTGGATGCTGTTGAAAAAGCACTTCAGCAAGCACTCCTGCGCGAATGGGAGCCGCCGCTGATCTCCGCCGTGCCGCATTCGCAGCGCCGTGTGACGGTGAACTTGGTGATTATGAGAGACGGTTCAGTGAAGGATGCCGTGATACAGAAGCCATCCGGCTCTGACGTGCTGGATGCGTCTGTCCGCGCCGCTCTGGGCCGGGTCACGAAGATTGCCGAGAGTCTTCCTTCAAGTTTCCCAAAAGAGCGCTACCCTCTGCGCGTGAATCTTCTGATTGAGTAGATGAACGTCATCCGCCTCCCCGTACTCCTTTGCCTCATTGTGCTGCATGCTCCTGCTGCCGAGGGCCTCACGCTGCCCGGTTGGATGCAGTTTTGGAAATCTGAGGCTGTGGGCAAGACGCCGCTGCTGATGCCGAAGAGGATCCATGTCAGTGACTTCAGTGGTGGCACTGGGGGGAGTGCGCGGCAGGCGCTGGTGGATGAACTGACGGCCTCACGGGACTTCATGCTGACCAGCGAGAAGCCTGATTACACGGTCACGGGCAGCTCCATCGGCGGGCGTGTGAATGGCCGTCTGGTGGATGCCGCAGGCAAGGAACTCATGGAGCGCACCTACGCAGCGCCGGGGCTCGATGAGAATACGAAGGCGCTGGCAGATGACATCATTCTGGCCATCACCGGCAAGCCCGGACTTGCCACGAGTCGGATCGTTTTCGTCAGTGATAAATCGGGCAGCAAGCAGGTTTATCTCTGCGATCCCGAGGGGCGCGAGGTCCTGCAGGTCACGCATCACAGTCATGGGGCCGTGTCCCCGTCTCTGAGTGCGGATGGCTCCGCCGTGGCCTACACGAGCTATCGCAACGGCTTCCCCATCGTCCAATGGCTCGATCTCGGTCAGGGCTGGGAGCGCACCGTGACAGAAACGCCTGGCACCAGCTTTGGTGCCGCTTTTGCACCTGATGGGCAGCGGCTGGCGCTGGTGATGAGTTTCCTCGGCAACCCCGAAATCTTCGTCACCGACCTCAACAGCAACACCGCCGCATGTATCAGCGACAGCACAGGCGCTCCGGGCAGCCCCGCCTGGCATCCCGATGGCAAGCAGGTGATCTTTTCCGATGATCGTGGCGACGGGCCGAGGCTGTACATCGCCGAAGTGCCTGAGACGAATGAATCCGAGGCGAAGCTTGTGCGCTGGCGCACCGGTTACCGCTTCTGCACGGACCCCGAGTTTTCCCCTGACGGAAAGAGTGTGGCATTCACCACCCGCATCAGCGGTGCTCTGGCCGTGGTCGTGAAAGGCTGGCCGAATGGCCCGGCACGTGTCATCCAGACTGGCGGTGCTGCGCATCCTTCCTGGAGTCCGAATGGACTGACGCTTTGTTATGCCCAGCACGGCACCCTGTATGTGCATCACTTGGTTTCGGGTCAGCGCCGTGCCATCCTGCAAAAGCATGGCCAGATCACCGAGCCACGCTGGATGAAGTGATCGTTTCTGCTGCCATGAAGACCCTGACACGCCTCTCCTCCGCGCTGCTTCTCCTGGCTGCCCCCTCGTGCAGCCTGATGTCCAAGCTGCCCGGCCTTTCCCCCGAGCCACAGACCTCCGTTGTGTTTGCCCTCGGCACGCGCGATGGATTTCAGAGCCCCTTGCAGAGTGCCCTGAAGCCCGCCTGTCCGGCCCTCGACTTTCCTGGTGAAGGCTATGCACTCACTGGCGGGCACCGCAAGGCACTCACCGCTCTCGCTGCCGGCTGGAGTAGCAGCAAACCCAAGTATCTCATCGCTGGTTACGTCGCCCCTAGACTGCCGGAGGACTTCGCCCGCGCTCTGACTGAGCGCCGTGCCCAGGCCGTTCGCCAGCAGTTGATCGAGGGCGGCATCGAGGCCTCCCACCTTCAGACCGTTGGATTTGGGTTTGATAGCTCTCCGAGTTCTCCGACATCCAGTGTCGTCGTGATCTACCAGCAGTAGCTCAATCGGTGATCTTCACCGGCGTGCCCACGGGTGTGTTTTCATAAAAGGTCTTTGCCATGTGTGTGGGCAGGCGGATGCAGCCGTGGGAGTCGGCATAGCCGGGCAGGTAGCCTTCATGCATCCCCACGGCACCCGTTACGCGCATGAACCAGTGCATTTTAGCCCCGTCAAACTTGGTGCCCGGTGGGCGTGGATTCTTTCGGCTGTCGATCTGCGTCTCCACGATGTTGCCCTGATGGTCGATGTAGTCCCCGTAGAGTGAGGAGAGATGGTCATGATCTTTATCCATCACGCGGAAGGAGCCCCT
>JBILPY010000677.1:0-2906 GCA_044373575.1 Prosthecobacter sp.
GCCCTCCACCTTGGTGCCGTTTTTCAGCATCAGGATGTCGGCTTTCAGGAAGGTAGTGCCGCAAAGAAGCGCCAGGATGGCGATGCGGGTTCGGCTGATTTTCATGGCTCGGAAGGGTGGGATGACGGTGATGATGAAAGGCGGAAAAAACCGCAGAATTCGAGGATTTAATCGGGATTCAGCCTTCGAGTAAAGAGAGAATCCTCGGCACATAAGTTGCAGGCGGAATCGACCAAGCACTGGCAAATGGTTAAGATTCACTGATTGCCAGCCAGATGTTATGGAGATTATAGTCGTGACTCGTGCCTGATTCCGCCCCATGCCGCCTTGTTTTTCTCATTCGTGACCTCGGTCACGGCGGAGCACAGCGGCAATTGGTCACACTCGCAAAAGCGATGACCGTGCGCGGGAACTTCACTGTCAGTGTCGTGCATTTTTATCCGGGTGCCTTTGAGGCAGAGTTGTGCGCGGCAGGTATCCAGACCGTCTGCATCGGAAAAAAGCATCGCTGGGATCTGGTGGGCTTTTTCATCCGCCTCATCACCGCCATGCGCGCGCTGCGGCCCGAGGTGATCCACGGCTACCTCCATGAGTCGAACCTCATGGCACTGCTTTTGAAGCCACTCTGCGGCTTCCCCAAAGTCGTCTGGGGCATCCGCGACTCGCAGACCGATGCCGCGACCTGGGGCATCCTCGGCAAGCTCAGCTTTCGCCTGAATTGCCTGCTCTCCGGCTGGGCGGATCAAATCATCGCGAACTCTCGTGCGGGCCGTGACTACTACATCGCTCACGGCTATCCGGCGGCGAATTTCGAGGTCGTGCCCAATGGCATCGACGTGGAGCGCTTCCAGCCTTCATCACGAATTGCGCACGGCAGCACTTTCGCCGTGATCGGTCGCCTGCATCCGATGAAGGACCACGCCACCTTCCTCCGAGCGCTCGCCCTGGTGCCTGAGGCAAAGGCGGTGATCATTGGCAATGGCGATACCGCTTATGCGGAAGGCCTGAAGCAGCTAGCAAAGAGTCTCGGCATCGCGTCACGGATCGAATGGCTCCCGGCGCAGGATGACCTCACGCAGGTCTATCCCACCTTCGACTGCCTCGTCTCTACCTCCGCCTATGGTGAAGGTTTTTCCAATGTCATTGGCGAGGCCATGGCCTGCGGCTTGCCAGTGATCGCCAGCGATGTCGGTGACTCCGCCTGGCTGGTGGATGATCCGCTGCGTGTGTTTCTGGCAGGCGATCACGAGCTTCTGGCAAACCACATGCGCCTCGTGATGGCAATGTCTCAGGATGAACGCCAAGCCCTCGGCCAAACGAACCGCCAACGCATCGAACAGCACTTCACCATCTCGACGATGGTCGAGCGCACGACCAAACTCTGTCTGAATCAGAAATCAGGTATCAAGAATCAGGAATCCACCCTCTGGCTCACCACCGGCCTCGGCACAGGCGGCGCGGAGATGATGCTCACCCAGATCATCACCGGTCTACCGCATCACCGCCACACCGTCATCTCCCTCACCTCAGGCGGGAAATACATCGAACCCCTTCGCGCTGCTGGTGCCGAGGTTCACACGCTCGACATGCCGTCAGGCAAACCCACGCCGCATGCCCTTTGGAGGCTCATCATCCTCGCTTGGAAAACCAAGCCCACCGTGCTCATGGGCTGGATGTACCACGGCTGCCTCGCCGCCGTGCTGGTGAAAATTTTTCGCCTCGGTCGAGGCCGCGTGATCTGGAACATCCGCCAGTCGCTCTACGACCTCAGCCTCGAAAAACGTGGCAGCGCGATGGTCATCAAGTCGCTCAAGTGGTTCGCCGTCTTCGCCGAAACCATCACTTATAATTCCCAACTCAGCGCGAGGCAGCATGAAGCCATCGGCTACCCACGCACCAAGACACGCCTCATTCCGAATGGCTTCGATCTCACGAAGTGGGCTCCCTTCTCCGAGTCTCCGAGTCTCCCCGTCTCCGAGTCTTCCCCCCGCATCGGCCGCT
Organism: Prosthecobacter sp.; assembly: GCA_044373575.1. Taxonomy (GTDB): domain Bacteria; phylum Verrucomicrobiota; class Verrucomicrobiia; order Verrucomicrobiales; family Verrucomicrobiaceae; genus Prosthecobacter. Next base: position 2,002 of record JBILPY010000677.1, read on the forward strand.
TCGGACGCTTCACCGCGATGAAGGACTACCCCACCTTCCTCGAAGCCGCCGCACTCATCGTCAAAGAAGTGCCGCAGACCGAGTTCATCCTCGTCGGCACCGGCGTTGACGCCACCAACAGCGAACTCACCTCGCACATCGAAAAGCTCGGCATCCAAAAGCACGTCCACCTCCTCGGCGAGCGCTCCGATCTTCCCGCCATCACCGCCTCGCTCGACATCGCAGTCTCATCTTCGGCTTTCGGCGAAGGTTTCCCGAATGTCGTCGGCGAGGCCATGGCCTGTGGCATTCCCGTCGTCGCCACCGACATCGGCGACACGGCCTGGGTCATGGGAGATACCGGCACGCTCGTCCCCGCCAAAGATCCACAAGCCCTCGCTGCCGCCTGCCTGCACCTCCTGAACCTTCCCGAAGCCGAACGCCGTGCTCTCGGCGAAAAAGGCCGCCAACGCATCACCGAGCACTTTTCCCTCGCCAGCGTGCTCCAGCACTTCGACGAACTGCTCCAACTGAGAACTGAGAACTGAGAACTATCTTTTATGTGCGGCATCGCAGGTTACTTCACCCTCCCACGCTCGAAATCATCCGACCAGATGACCTCCGAAGTCACGCGCATGACGGATGCCATCATTCTGCGCGGCCCCGATGATAGCGGCGCGTGGGTCGATGCCGAAAACGGCGTCGCACTCGGCCATCGGCGTCTCTCCATCCTTGATCTCTCCCCGCTCGGCCATCAGCCCATGAGCAGTGCCGATGGGCGCTTCGTCATCGTCTTCAATGGCGAGATCTACAACTTCCAGCAGCTCCGCGCCGAGCTCGAAAAGCACGGTCACAGCTGGCGCGGTCACTCGGATACCGAGATCATGCTCGCCGCCTTTCGTCAGTGGGGCATCACCGAGGCCACG
>JBILPY010000678.1:0-2899 GCA_044373575.1 Prosthecobacter sp.
AGTCAGAGTGAGGATGCCATCACTAGCCTTGGAAGATGGCGCGATCACGACTATGGATGGATCATCCCCCATGAGCACACCTCCCCTCCCGCCCCTGACTCCCGAGACCTCACTGGCTGAAGTGCTGCGCGCCTACCCTGGTGCACAAAGGGCGCTCTTTGCCCGCTACCACATCGGCGGATGCAGTGCCTGCGCCTTTCAGCCGACGGAGACGATCACTCAAGTCTGCGTACGCAATGATCTGAGCGTGCCGGAGGTCATCAATCACATCCAGAGCAGTCATGGCGAGGACGTGAAGCTCCAGATCAGTCCGCGTGAACTGGCAGAACTCATGCGCGAGAGCAGCACCGTCCGCGTGCTGGATGCGCGCACACGAGAGGAACATGAAGCGGTGAAGATCCCCGGCTCCACGCTGCTGACTCAGGACGTGGTGCAAGCAGCCTTTAACAACTGGCCCAAAGACACGCCGGTCATTCTTTATGATCATACCGGCAGCCGCAGCTTGGACGTGGCCGCTTACTTCCTTGGCCACGGATTCACCGCCACTCAATGCCTCACCGGCGGCATCGACGCCTACAGTTTGGAGATCGATCCCAAGCTGCCGAGGTATCGGGTGGAGATCGAGTAGGTGATGCCGCGGTCAAAGGGCCAGCAGCGGAACATGACGCTCCTGCTCGCAGGAGCGGGAGGCGGGTGACGTCGTCGTTGCATTGAGCCGTTCACGCTCATCCTCGGAGTAGCCCGACATCGCGCAGTTCCAGACGGCGTGGCCGATGACCGGGCAAGGCCAGGGGCACCGCTGAGGCACAAAACCGCGGCAGCCGAGGGCGTTGTTGATCTTGATAAAGAGGTCATCCACACAGTAGGGCTTGCTCAGAAAACCACGGCTTTCAGCATCCACCAGAGGCTGCCTCATTTGCAGGTCTGTATCTCCTGAAATGAAGATGACCGGCACCATGACTCGCTGGTTATGAAGCTCCTGAACCACCTGCGGACCACTAACTCCAGTCATGCAGACATCGAGTAGAATGCAGTCTGGTACAGCACTCATGAGTGAGGCCAAAAACTCCTCACCCGAGTGAAAATGCTGAATCCTGAAGCCCAAAGCCTCCAGCAACCGGGCCAGCGACAACCCAACCAAGACGTCATCATCGACGATGGCAATGAGAGGTGAAGGCGTGCAGAGGTGCATGATTAAATAAGAATTACCAAGAATTCCCCAGCAAGGCAATGCTGACGTCATTCAGACGTTCTCAAACCACGTCCCGTATCAAGCCTTCCCGCATAAGCCGACTAATCATAGTAACGAGGTCAGGGAGGGAGCCTGCCAGCATCTTCGCCATCACACGTCCACGGTGGATTTTGATGGTTTTTTCACTGGCTCCGAGTTGCGCCGCAACCTGTTTATTAAGCAATCCGGTCACGACGAGGGCGCAGACTTCACGCTCTCGAGGGGAGAGTGTTCGGTAGCGCTGCAGAAAGACCTGACTCTCCTTCTGCTCCAGATGCCGCGCGTGGCTTTTGACGAGAGCCTGATCCACTGCGCTGAGAAGCACGGTGTCTTCCACGGGCTTGGAGAGAAAGTCCACTGCACCGGATTTCACCGCCTCCACACATTGATCGATGCGGCCATGCGCAGTAAGGAAAATGATCCCCAGGGGGCTTTGGCGCACGAGGATCTGACGCTGGAGTTCCAGCCCATTAAACTCAGGCATGTGCATGTCCAGGATTGCACAGCCGGGGGCATCCAGCGTCGCAGAACACAGAAACTCCGCTGGCGACTGAAACGGGCACACCCGGTAACCGTCCGCCTGCAAAAGCCGCGTGAGAGCACGCAGGATGGCGGCATCGTCATCGACGACATAGACCTCAGGAAGTTCGGTGATCATAAGGATGAATCGGAGCGGGTCGGAAGCTCGATGCCCCAGCTAATCTTATCAGGAAGTTCCTGGCTGACGAAAGGCCGCCCGCCCCAAGACTGCAACTGGAGTGGAACTGACGGGCCTTTCCCTTCCAAGAGAGCCTGAGTGCGAGCTTGGAAACCAATCTTGACATACCCCTCGGTGAGGCCCGTCCATACGCAGATTTGCCGCAAATCGGCTGGCTCTGTCTCCAGAGCCTTGAAGAAATCAAGTGCCAGGGCGATGACGGCCCGGGTGAGCAGCGAGGGCGAAATCCGCAAGGCGGGAAGGGAGAGCCCCAACTCAGTGCCCAGCCGCATCTGACGACGGACACTCTCCCCAGCCAGCAGTCCCAGCGCGCCAGTGACGGTCTGGTTCACATCCAGCCCGGGAATGTCATCACCACCCAGCCCGAGATAGGTGCCCAACCCCTGCAAGAGTACCTTGAGCCGGTCCACCTCATTGATAATATCCTTCAGGCTCTCCTCGATAATGGGCTGCCCCGAAGGCTCGGCTTTGCGGAAGAGTTTGAGTGCAGCCAGCGCATTAAACAAGATCGCAGACACAGGCTGGCGGAGATCGTGCAGCAGGGCAGAGGAAAATCCCACTGAGACCCCGACGAGACCATCGAGACTCTGGGACGCCCCATCACGGCCGATGGATAGCATCTCCAAAGGTTCATAGGAAGGGGCTGGTTCGTCCTGAGGCATAGAGGCGGCTTATCAGGAAGCCTGCGCCCCGTCAACGAGTGCTTCGTTTGGAACCCAATCATCCATCACCTCCCAGCGGTGGACAGCACAACAGCGGGAATAGGACCATGGTCTTATAGAAGTCTAGGAGGGCAAGAAATATGGTTCACCGATTTATCATCAGTCCACACGCACGATTCTAATGCCCGCACCCCTTTTCGTCATGTTCTTCAGCCTGCTTGGCTACGCGCTGGTTGCGTGGTTCATGGTCAGTCGCTCGATGTCGCGAAGGTTGAGGTTCTTGCTCCT
>JBILPY010000123.1:0-9387 GCA_044373575.1 Prosthecobacter sp.
GATCTCGGGGATCACCTCCGCCTCCGCACTGGTGGCGAGGTTCGGCGGAGCCGCCTGCTGAGCACAGAGCGGATAAAGGACGCTGAAAAGCAGGGGGGAAACAAGAGGTCGTATTTTCATGCGGCCCGATGGATCGCCACACTCCACACGCTGCGCTGCGGGCCGTTTGACATGAATTGACGGTCGTTTGTCAGACGCAGAATCATGGTGTCATTCCAGCGACATCTCAGCGCAAATGACCGTCAGCAGACGTAGACTCAGCGCGCATCTTCGGCACCCCATGAAAAGCATTCTCCTTCTTCTCTCCCTCGCCACCGCCGCTCTGGCGGAGGCTCCACCGGATCTGCCTTTGCCTGTCGCCAGCTTCGGCGCGGCGGCCACGGAGTCTGGCAGTGTCTATATCTACGGCGGTCACAGCGGCACGCGGCATAAGTACAACAGGGATGAGGTCCACGGTGACTTCTTTCACTGGCAGGCAGGCCTCAATGAATGGGAAGCACTCGCCAAAGATGAGCCTGCACAGGGAGCCTCACTCGTGACCACAGACAAAGGCGTGCTGCGTATCGGCGGCATGGCGGCAAAGAATGCGAAGGGCGAGAAACAGGATCTCTGGTCCAGTGAGACTGCGGCGCGCTACGATGTCGCCGACAAAAAATGGCACTCTTTGCCAAAGCTGCCCGAGCGACGCTCCAGCCACGACAGCATCGTCATTGGAGACACGCTTTATGTCATCGGCGGCTGGGCGCTGATGGGCGGCTCGGATCTGAAATGGCACAACACTTACCTCACGCTCAATCTCGCGAAAGCCGACGCCGCATGGCAAACACACAAGCAGCCTTTTGAGCGCCGTGCGCTCGCCGTTCACGCCATCGGCACGAAGCTTTACGCCATCGGTGGCATGGACAGTGACAATGACATCATCACGCTCGTCTCCATCCTCGACACTCAAACAAGCAGGTGGAGCGAAGGCCCGAAGCTGCCTTCCGACAAACTCGGCGGCTTCGGTTTCGCCGCCGTGGCGCATGAAGGTCGTTTATTTGCCAGCGGTGCTGCGGGCGAGCTTTTGGAGCTGGCTGGTGATGGGTGGGAGCCTGTCACGAAGCTTCAGCACCCGCGCTTTTTTCATCGCCTCGTCAGCGGGGGCAAAGGCAGACTCATCGCCCTGGGTGGTGAGAGCAAAGAAGGCAAAAAGACACCGCCGGAAGTCATCGAACTGACCGCAGCAGCACCCACGAAGGAAGCCAAGACCTCCACCACCGAATCTGACTGGCCCCACTATCAGGGACCGCGTGGCGACTGCACCACATCCGAGGTCGGGTGGTCCATGAAATGGCCTGCCGACGGCCCGCCCGTGCTTTGGAAAGCCGAGCTTGGCAAAGGGCTCGGCTCGTTTGCGGTTGTAGGAAAGCGCGCCTACGCGGCAGGCAACGATGGCGCCGACAAAGACACGCTCTGGTGCCTCGATCTCGATACCGGCAAGCCCATCTGGAAGCATACTTATGCCGTGCCGACGAAGTGCCACGAGATGTCCATCGTGCCCTATGGCCCTGCGGCGACACCGACGGTCATCGGCGGCAAAGCCTGGTTCATCAGCCGCGACGGTCATGTGCTCTGCCTGAATGCCGAAACCGGCACGGTGATCTGGCAAAAGCACCTCATCGACGACCTCGGCGGCAAGCGGCCCGTCTATGGTTTCAGCAGCAGCCCCTTCGTCGATAGCGGCAAGCTCTACCTTGATGTCGGTGGCAAAGGCAAATCTAATGCCTGCCTTAATGCAACGACCGGCGAAGTACTTTGGCAAACTGGCGACGGCGAGGCTGGCTATGCTACGCCCTTCATCACCCAGCGTGACGGCAAAGACATCCTCGTCCTTTTCAAAGGCGAAGCACTGGAACTCCGCGCGGTCACGGATGGCAGGCTGCTCGCCCGACACGCCACTGAGACACGCGATTTCTGCAACTGCGCCACGCCCGTGCTGAGCGGCGACACCCTTTTCATCTCCCACACCGGCAACATGGGAGCCCGCGCCCTCTCGCTGGCGGACCTCACGCTCAAAGAACTCTGGAGCGAACGAGAGATCGGCCTGCTCTTCCACAGCGGCCTGCCAGTGCAGGACAAGCTGCTCGTCTTCAATGATCAGGTACGGGGTGCCAATGATCTGCGTCTGCTCGATCTCGACACTGGCAAGACCCTCTGGAAAAACACCGAGATCGACAAAGGCACCGGCCTCATCACGACCGACGGCCACGCGCTGCTCCTCACCAGCAAAGGCGAACTCGTGCTGGGCGAAGTCAGCGACACCGGTCTGGACATCCTCCAGCGTGCCCAAGTCCTCAACGGCAAATGCTGGGTCCAGCCTGTGCTCAGTCACCGCCGCCTGCTCTGCAAAAACAACGAAGGCAGCGTGGTGTGCCTCGATTTGAAGTGAGGCGAACAAGCCCTTGCACTCCCGCTGAAGCGTGTAACTAATCCACCCTTCCGCCACACTGCTACCCCTTAGTGTAATGGTAACATAACAGATTCTGACTCTGTTGTTCAAGGTTCGAGTCCTTGAGGGGTAACCATTCTGGGTGACACGTTTCACCCCAGCTCCAGTGCGAGCTATTTGGAGGTCTCGACAGCCGCAGCGACGGAGATGCCAATTTCAAGAGTCGGCTCATCAGTATCAGCCAAAGGTGGCTCGGTGATGCTGCCATCTTCAGACCGTAAGTTTGCCCCGACAGAGAAGAGCACGCCCTTCAAAGGATCGTAGTGGAGGGGTTCTCCTGAGAAAGGGTCGATCGGTATGTCCTGGAGGTATTGCGGGCGCAGATCGCCGAGGCCGGAGGGCAGTTTTTGATGGTCTGCCACATACTGACGAATGGCAAAGAGGCTGAGCACCAGATCGTGTCGCGCTTTGGCCAAATGATGTCGTTCTGGGAGTTGTAGGCAGGGCTCGATGCGACTGTTAAAATAGCGCTCGCCTTCGCCATTAGGCTGAAAATGGGACAGCGTGTGTGCTCGACGACCGTGAGCGTCAGCAACTGAGCCAGCACTAGGCGTGATCGCCACCTGATCGCGCAGCGTACGGATGGAGTTGGCAAAGAGCCCCAGCGTCTCATGCTTCTTGAAGAAAAGCCGCCCCGGCCTCTCCCGCAAAACACCGCCGGGCATCGTGTCCAAAGGGGCTCCGCTCTTTTCACCGAACATAAGTTTTTTCTCATGCAGATAAAAGGCGCTCAAGGCACGCTGGAGGTGGGCATCTAGCGGAGCACAACGCATGAATTCGCCCTGCGCCAGCTTCAGTTCCGAGCTGCCAAGCCTAGTCTGCTTCAGCACCTGCGCCGTCATTTGCACGCAGGCCATATGCATCTCCTGCGCACGCTGCATGTAGGTGGGCCAGGCCCACAATTCCTGCAGTCGTCGGCTAAGACGGCCGATGTCGATGGCCGCCAGGAGCGCTGATTCTTCATTCCCTAAAGAGAGCAGATAAGCGACGCGCGCCTGGAGCAGGATGCGCACATGGGGCCAGGAGACGTGCTCACCCAGATCCTCCGCATGCCATGCTGCATGGAGCGGATGCCAGTCGAAGTCACCCAGCAGATCGCGCAGCCCATCCAGCGTTGCGCCATTGCCACGCACATAGCTTTCCAGCGTCTTCCTTTCCCACTTCCAAGCAGGCTGCAAAGCCACCCGCAAGTCAGGAATGGCGATGACCGCCTGAAGGAAAGTGCCCAGCCGCTCGGGGCCGACGATCTTCGGAGCCAGATCCACAGGGTCCTGAACAATGAGATCATCATCCAGTGGCGGGCTGACGTCCGTAAAGTAGATCCATCCGAGCAGCACAGCACCTGCCAAACCCAGACTGGTCATGAACAGCGTTCCCCATGAAAACGACGATTCAGCCTGCACACGAGCACTGTTGGGCACAGGACCGGGGCGCTTTGGCGGTGTCTGAGTCGGCGGATCTACAGGCTCAGGAAGCGGGGCCTGCCTTGTTCTGTGGTTCTCCGAACTTGGAGCGGACTTCGACTCTGTCTGGGCCGTCGGGAAATGGTCATCGCACCCCTGGCTATCTCCGATTGGCGGCGGACGGAAAGATGGGAAAGAATCGGCTTGGCTCGGTGCTTTTTCGACCGCCGGAGGAAGCGTCTCTTCCTTGATTTCCACCCAATCTACAGACCCTGGCGCAAAACTCTCCTCCACGCGGCTCACGATGGCTGGTGCCCTCACCGGCATGGCCGCCACGGCAGGCAGCGGCGGCGCACTCGTTTCAGGCACAGGGTTTTTTGCCTCCTTTTTCGGAGGCTGCGGGACTGAAGCCAGATGCTTCCGCTGCTCATCCTCCCACTCATCGTCGAAGCTCCACGGCGAAACCCAGCGCGGAGCCTTGGCAGGCCGGGAAGATGGAGATTCTTTACGGGGGGACATCGGGGGCATGTTAGATCACCCGCCGCGTTTCAGTCACGCGGCATCTCCAACTCGATGCCAAAAAAATCCACGAACACAGCGCGATACACCACCCGCTTGAATCTCGGCACCCAGGTCATCTGAAACTTACGCGGCTCGATCCAGCGCCATTGGGCGAACTCCTGATGCGTGGCCGCCAGGTTGATGTCCGCCTCGCTACCCAAAAAACGGCATTTGAAATACGTCTGCTCCTGCCCGCCATAGATGCCGTACTTCAGACGATGCTTTTGAAAGGCATAGCGGTAGCCCTCACGCCGCTCCAGCACCTCCAGCTTGTCATGCGTCACGCCGATCTCCTCCGCCAGTTCTCGGAAGAGAGCCGTCTCAGCATCCTCACCTTCATCAATGCCACCCTGCGGAAACTGCCACGCTCCGCGAATGTTGATCCGCTCAGCCACGAAGATCCGATCCTCGGCATTCAGCAGAATCGCAGCAACATTCGGACGATAGACGATGGGGGTGGAGGGGGGAAGATCCATGAACGGCGCGCAGAGTACTAGGCAGCTTCGCTTTGTCACGCACCCACTGTGCCGATGTTGCGGCTATCACTCACCACTCACGTCGCCAGCTTTTTAAAATCAAACTGGCAGCAGCCGAGATCAAGCACGCTGGCATTGTCCGCGAGATGCTCGGCGATGGCTGGAGAGACGGTGTAGAGCCGCTGCTGGCCTTGTTTTTCCTGCGCCAGCAGCCCCGCCTCACGCAGGATGCGCAGATGCTTCGAGACATTATACTGGCTCATGCCCGTAGTCTCGGCGAGATCGTTCACCGAGCGCGTGCCAGCCAGCAGGAGACGCATCAGGCGAAGCCGGTTTTCCTCGGCGAGCGCTTTCATGGCAGGGAGACAATCGATCTTCGTGGGCACGGGCGGATGATGTCCGGCATCGTCACCTCTTCAACACTCGATGTGACTCCATTTAACATGCTTGACGGGGCATATACCATCATCCACGGACCGGACCGATGTTCACTGCCCTAATTATCACCGCCGCGCTGGCCATGGTCTATGCCAATGGTGCCAACGCCAATTTCAAAGGCGTGGCCTCGCTCTTCGGCAGCAGCACCACCAGCTACTGGACGGCGGTGCGCTGGGCCGCAGTGACCACGGCGGCGGGCTGCCTCGCGGCCTTGTTCATGCCAGGCACGCTGATGGAGACCTTTTCAGGCAAAGGTCTCGTGCCGAATGAACTGGTGGGGCGTCCAGACTTCCTTCTGGCCGTGGGCATGGGCGCGGCCATCGCGAACCTGCTCGCCACTAGGCTGGGCTTTCCAGTCTCCACCACGCACATGCTGATGGGTGCGCTGCTCGGGGCCGGACTCGCGGCTGAGCCCGAAGGCGTGCGCTATGCGAAGTTGTGGGAGAGCTTTGCACGGCCGCTGCTCATCACCCCAGTGCTTGCCCTTGTGCTCGGCGGCAGCGTTTACCTGCTGCTGAAGCTTCTGCGGCTGGCCCCGGACCATCGCACACCGCTGCTGGACTCGTTGCACTTCCTCAGTGCAGGGGCAGTGGGCTTTGCTCGTGGCATGAATGACTCGCCCAAGCTGCTAGCGCTGCTCGTCGGCGGAGGTCAGATCAATGAAGCTTCCGGACTGCTGCTGGTCATGCTCTTCATGGCTCTCGGAGGTTTCATCAGCGCGCGGCATGTGGCGAATACACTCTCCTACAAGATCACTGGCATGAATCCAGGTCAGGGCTTCGCGGCAAATCTCGCCACGTCCATGCTCACCACCACGGCGAGCTTCCACGGGCTGCCTGTCTCCACCACGCATGTCTCCGTCGGTGCCCTGCTCGGCATCGGCATCACGACGAAACAGGCCCGCTGGCGCACCGTCGTGCCCGTGCTGCTGGCCTGGCTGGTCACCCTGCCCTGCGCAGGTCTTCTCGCCGCCTTCATGTGGTGGCTGGTGACACTGCGCGGCCAGTAAAAACTGTGCGGCTGAAAGAATGCGAAGGCATCAAAGTTAATGGTTGCGCATTTGTGCATATATCCACATAAAGCCAGCATGATCCATAAAACCTGCCTCCAACTAGCCGCCGCACTGGCGCTCGCCACCTCCGCCTTCGCCACGCCGACAGGCCTGAACAACATACCCACCGCCGACACCATCGGGCACCGCACCGTGGCCATCCAGGCCTTTAGCAGCTTTGGCCCTGGCGCGAATCAGTTTGCTGCGAACGGCCCCGATGAGCACTCCTTTTGGATGGGCTTCAAAACGGGCCTTCAGTTCGATTTCCTAAACCTTGAATGGGGCATGGACAGCCCGCTCTTCACCCACGAAAGCGGCCCACTCTTCTTCCAGACGAAGCTCGGCTTTGAACCCTGGGAAAATGCCAAGCTGGCTGTCGGCATCGCCGGGATCGCCCTGACGGACATCAACCGCGCTGGCGACCCCTTTACTTATGCCATGCTCAGCCATGACTTCGGTCTAGCGCGGGCCCATGCCGGCTATGGCGTGCAGACGAATGGCAACAGCTTCCTCCTCGGCCTGGACCGCAACTGGAAAATCTTTGACCGCAGCTTCAACCTCAACGTGGATCTCGTGCAGGCGGCGGATCAGTCCTTCTGGCTGCCCGCCGTCGGCTGGAAGTATGACGTGAGCAAACACATCGTCCTCGAGTGGTGGACCAATTTCCCCGAACAGGGCAAATCCAGCCACATCGCCAAGGTCAATTTCGTCTTCAAATTCTGATCCAACTTCACTTCCCCCAAACCATGAAATCCATCCTCGCCCTCATCCTCCTCGCCACCGCCGCTCAGGCCGACATCGGCCTCATCTCCGTAGCTGAAGCCAAAAAGCTCATCGAGAACCCGGACGCTGCTCAGCGCCCCATCGTGCTCGACACACGCGGCGGCTACAAAGACTACTTCCGCGGCCATCTGCCCACCGCTCATCACATCAACTTCGACACCCTTCGCGGCACTGATGCCGCCGTGCCCGTGCAGTATCTGCCAGATGATTTGACGAAGGCTCTGCTCATCCGTGCCGGTGTGGATAAAGACCGCCTGCACCTCGTCTATGCCACGGGCGACAAGCTCCCCAACGATGAGATCCTCAGCACGAGCATGGTCGTCTATGTGCTGGAGAAATTCGGCGTGCAAAACATCAAGGTTGTCGATGGCGGACTCGCGGAATGGAGGGCGCAGGGCTTTGAACCCGCCCGTGAGTATTTCGGCAATCCAGCCGGACACCTGCCAGAGAAAGGCATCACCACCATCACCGCAAACATCGACGACGTACAGGCCAGCATCGGCAAGCCCGGCAACCTACTCGTCGATGCGCGTCCGCTGAACGAATATCAGGGCGATGACGACGTCTGGCTGCGCAAAGGCCACATCCCCGGTGCCATCAGCTTCCATTGGGCACGCCTCATGGACAGCAGCAACACGCACAAATTTAAGCCTCTCGCCGAAGTGAAGGCCGAACTGGAAGCCGCAGGCATCACACCCGACAAAAACATCATCGCCTACTGCGGCACCTCGCGTGAAGGCAGCCTACTCCAGTTCTACCTCAAGCATGTGGCCGGATATCCGAACGTCCGCCTCTACGAAGGTGCGTGGAAGGAATACGTCTGGCTAAAAAACAAGTCCCTGCCTGCCGAGAAGTAGAACGAGTTTAAAACTCGTAAACGGGTGGGGCGAGATTCCATCTCGCCCTGCATTGGCGGGTTAAAAACCCGCCGCACCAGTGTACGACTTGAAAAGTTGTTTTACCTCCGCGCCGGTTTCGATTCAAAGATCACCCGCTCTTTCGACAGCGGATGAACAAAGCTCACCCGCGCCGCGTGAAGGCACATCGGCGGAGCGCCCACGGCCAGCGTCTGCGTGTCTCCCACTGCACCACCGGGGAGATACGTCGGATCACCCAGGATCGGGAAACCGAGCTGCCAGAGATGGATGCGGATTTGGTTTGTCCGGCCCGTGATCGGCCGCGCCTCCAGCAGCGTCGTGCCATCAGCATCGCGACTCAGCACGCGGAACTCCGTGCGGGCCTCATCACCGCCCTCTTCATCCACTTCACGTCCGCCCAGAGCCCCGGCCTCACGGCTGATCGGAGCCTCACAGACAAAGCTGTCCTCGGCTGGATGCCCATGCACCCGCGCCAGATACAGCTTCTCCACCTCACCGCGTGAAAACTGCGGCTGCACCTGGCCGGCGAAGTGACGCGACCGTGCCACTACCACCAGACCCGATGTGTTTGCATCGAGTCGATGGCAGGCACGCAGCTTCTGCGGATGGTAAACCTCATCCAGAATGTATTGCAGCGTGTTCCGATTGTAGCGCCCACCCGGGTGCATCGGCAGCGGCGCAGGTTTCTCCACCACGAGGATCGCCTGATCCTCATGCAGCATGCGGATGTCTGCATTCACGTCCGGTTCCACATTCGCTGGAACGAGCTGCACAAAGCGCTCCCCTGCCCTCACGATCTGGTCCGCCGTGGCCGCCTGCATGTCTTTGTCCAGCAGACGTTGGTTTGCGAAACGCGTCACCCACTCCTCACGCGGCACCACGGGCAGGATCGTCACCAGCGTCTCCAGCAGCGTCATGCCGTCACATTGCTTCGGCACATTCAGCGGGCGGTAGTTGTCATACGGCGCGCTGCCAGGCAGTGGCGACGTCAGCTGGCGGATCTTCGCGTGCCGTTTCACGATCATCTCCTGCATCTGCTGCTCCGTCGTTTTAAAGCAATACGGGCACGACACATTCTCCACAAAGCGCGGGTCCGTCTGATCCGCATCTGTCAGCGGTGACTGGCACATGTAGCACTGCGCCGACTGCGTCTCCTCCAGCCCAGGGTCCACGCCCACACGCTGGTCAAAGACGAAACACTCGCCGTCATAGTGGTCCCCGCCCACCTCCTCGAAGTATTTTAAAATGCCGCCTTCGAGCTGCCAGATCTGCTCGAATCCCTCCCGCTCCATGAAAGGTGCCGCCTTCT
>JBILPY010000781.1:0-2891 GCA_044373575.1 Prosthecobacter sp.
GTGGCGAGCACGATCATGTCGGCCGGGACGGTGGTCCCATCCTGCATCTCCACGCCATCGGGCGTGAAGCGCGCAATCGTGCCGGTGACGACATCGGCCTTGCCGGCACGCACGCCGGCGAACAGATCGCCATCGGGCACGAAGGCGATCCGCTGCCGCCACGGGCGATAGGCGGGCGTAAAGTGGCGCATGTCGAACCCTTCTGGCAGCAGCGCTTGCACCCCGGCCAGCAGTTCGGCCGCCATTGCTTCGGGTGCTTCCCGGCATTGGCGCACGACCTGATCCTGATCGTAAATCACCTTCTTGCGCACGATGTCGTGGATGGTGGCTTCGTCCACCCCGATCGGGCGCAACAGCTCGGCCATCTCGTTTTCATTGCGGCCGGGAATGAAATAGGTCGGGCTGCGCTGGATCATGGTGATGTGATCAGCTTTTTCCGCCATCGCCGGCACCACGGTGGCCGCCGTTGCGCCCGATCCGATCAGCACGACTCGTTTGCCGCTGTAATCGGTGGCTTCGTCCCATTCCTCGGTGTGGAGGATCGGGCCCTTGAAATCGGCCATGCCCGGATAGTCCGGCCAATAGCCCTGATGATGCCGGTAATAGCCTTGCGCCATCCACAGGAACGGCGCGCGAAACTGGCGGCGCGTCCCATCAGACAGGCAGGCCGTGACCGTCCAGCGGGCGGCGGCGCTGTCCCAATCGGCGGTTTCGATGCTGTGGTTGTAGCGGATATGGCGATCAAGGTCGTTCTCCTCGATCATCTCGCCCAGATAGGCCTGGATTTCGGCGGCTGTGGCGATCGGCGGCCCCACCCACGGCTTGAAGCCGAAGCCGAATGTATAGAGATCGCTATCAGAACGGATGCCGGGGAATTTGTGGGTGAGCCAGGTGCCGCCGTAACTCGCCTCCCGTTCCAGCACCAGGAAGCGCTTGTGCGGCAGACGCTGCTGCAGGTGCCAGGCCGCAGAGAGCCCGGAAATGCCGGCACCAATCACCAGCACATCAACATCGGTGATCGCGCCTTCAGGGGCCGGGCGGGCCGGGGTGTGAGCGTCCATCATCTATCCTCCCAGATCTGTGTTGCAGTTTCGGGCCGCTGGTAGCGTAGTGCCTTGATCTGGATCAAAGGCCACGCCTGCCCTTTTCCACAGGCGCGCAATCGGGCATGGCGCCCACCATGTCTGACACCGCTTCCGATCCCACCACCATCCGCCGCCTTTATGGCCGCCGGCAGGGCCACGCCTTGCGCCAGGGCCAGGCCGAATTGTTTGCCGATCTGTTGCCGCGCATTGCGGTGCCAGCCGAAGGCGCGATCACGGCGCCGGGCCTGTTTGGCAATGATCGCCCGCTGTGGCTGGAAATCGGCTTTGGCAAGGGCGAGCACATGGCCGGGCAGGCGGCGATGCGCCCCGATGTTGGCCTGATCGGTGCGGAACCGTTTGTGGACGGCGTGGTCGGCGCGCTGATGGCGGTGCGTGACAATAGTCTCACCAACGTGCGAATCCATCATGGCGACGCGCTTGATGTGCTGGAACGGCTGCCAGAAGCGAGCGTGGAACGCGTGTTCCTGCTCCACCCGGACCCGTGGCCCAAGGCCCGCCACGCCAAGCGCCGTTTCATGAATCCAGGCCCGATCGATCGCATCGCCCGCGTGCTGAAACCGGGCGGCGAGTTCCGGTTCGGCACCGATCACCCGATCTATTGCCGCTGGGCCCTGATGCAGATGGGCAAGCGCCGCGATTTCCGCTGGCTGGGCGACACGGCGGCGGATTTCCTCACCCGCCCCGCCGATTGGCCGCAGACGCGCTATGAAGCCAAGGCGCGCCGGTTGGGCCATGAGGTGTGGTATTTCCGTTGGCAGCGGCAGTGAGCTTGGCTGTGACGTTGCGGCCATTGACCACGCCGCGTCATTTCGCCTAGGCCAAGCCTTGTGAGCACCTATCTCGACTTTGAAAAGCCGATCGCCCAGATCGCCCAGCGCGCGACCGATTATCGCGCTGCCGGCGATGATGCCGGCGCCCGCCACGCCGAAGGCGCCGCGCGCCGCCTGTTGGCCGAAACCTATGCGAAGCTGTCGCCATGGCAGAAGACGCTGGTGGCCCGTCACCCGGCGCGGCCGCATTTTTCCGACATCGCCAAGGCACTGGTGGAGGATTTCACGCCGCTGGCTGGCGATCGTGCCTATGGCGAGGATCTCGCCATCCTGGGTGGACTGGGCAAGCTGCGCGGGCTGAACGTACCGGTGATGCTGATCGGCCATGAAAAGGGCAACGACACCGCATCCCGCGTGAAGCACAACTTCGGCATGGGCCGGCCCGAAGGCTATCGCAAGGCAGCCCGCTTGGTGGAACTCGCCGCCCGCTTCAACGTGCCGGTGATCACCCTGGTTGACAGTGCCGGCGCCTATCCGGGCGTCGACGGTGAAGCCCGCGGCCAGGCCGAAGCCATTGCGCGCGCCACCGCTGCCTTTCTGGGCGCGCCTGTGCCGATCATTACCGCCATCACCGGTGAAGGCATGTCGGGCGGCGCCATCGGCATCGCGGCGGCGGATCGGGTGATCATGCTGGAACACGCGGTTTATGCGGTGATCTCGCCAGAAGGCTGTGCCTCCATCCTGTGGCGCAATGCCGACAAGCAGGCCAATCGCGCGGCGGATGCCGCCGAAGCGATGAAGGTGACGGCGGCCGACTGCAAGGCGCTGGGCGTGATCGATACCATCGTGTCCGAACCGCTGGGCGGTGCCCATCGTGATCCGGCCGCCGCCATTGCCTCGCTGTCGATGGCGATTGCCAGCGAATTGCAGCCGTTGCTGGCGCTGTCACCGGCAGCGTTGGTGAAGGCCCGCCGCGCCAAATATCTGGCGATGGGCCGCAATCTTTAGAACCGCC
>JBILPY010000679.1:0-2883 GCA_044373575.1 Prosthecobacter sp.
GCGTGATCCGCTGGCACAGGCTTGAAGCTGGAAGTCGAGACGAGAGGGAGGCATGACCACTTACCCACGCCGAATCTCGGAGCCTTTGAAGCGGATACTGAAGCGGAAGACCTTCTTCTTCCGGCACTGAATCTCGCCGGTTTGCAGATCGAAGCGTTCGGGGATCTCGATGAGGTGGAGGTCCGCCGTCGCGTGGAAGCCGCGTTCGGAGAAGATGTCGATCAAGATCGCTAGCGCTTCGGGATCGTGGAAGAGCTTGTTCTCGGAGTTAATGTCGGCACGGCCTGAAATGGCATGGCGGACGATGATGGGCATCATCTTGGACTCGATGAACTCGACGACAGCATCCATCACTTCGGGCTTCTCGACCTTGTAAGCATCCAGGCGGCGCACGAGGTCCTGCCGCGCGTGGCGGATGATCTCGCTGGCAAGCGGGAGCTTGCGCAGGAGATCGAAGGTGCGCGGGTCGAGCTCCAGGGAGCTTTGATACTCCAACTCTTTGACGATGTTTTCCTGCACCAGCTCCAGCGGCACCTGCGCATTGATGAAGTGGTAGTGGAAGATCTCCTTCAGCGAGACGAGCGCATCGTAGGTCTTCTCTTTGAAGACTTTGTAGCGATTCCGCGCCAGCTCGGCGTCGAAGTCGGTGGCGCGTTCTTCCCAAAACTCGCCGAGGCCGGAGCGGCGCACTTCGTCGTTGTGGGCGAGCACTTCCTGGCCGCGCTTGAGCTGGCGGGCGATGCTTTCCGCCTCATCGACAAAGAGCACCATGATGTGGAAGATGGGCTGCTTGAAATGCGCGGCGTCGGGCGTGTCCAGGAAGTCGCGGCGGAGGCGCACCATCTTGTCGAAGAGCATCTTGAGGCACTCGACCTGCACCTTCGTGCGTGGGAAACCATCGAGGATGGCGCCGTTCTGCTGCTCAGGCTCCAGCAGCTTGCGAATGAGGATGCCCACGACCTCGCGATCTCCAACCATGCCGCCGCGTGCTTTGATTTCGCGTGCTTCTGGCGTGTCGAGCAAGGCGCTGACGACGATGGGCTGCGCATCAATGCCGCGCACCTGACGGATGAAGTCTGTGTTCGTGCCCTTGCCCGCGCCGGGAGCGCCGCCGAGAAGGATTAGCTCCTTTGGAAAGCGCAGGTTTTCGCGGCCCAGATCGGCCTCCAGTTGCTTCCAGACATGGTTAAAGATGAGCTGCGCATCTTTGATCTCCAAATCCGCCAGGGCGGCGGGTTTGGGGGAGGTTTCGGGTGTGGCGGGATGCATGGAAAGGGTTATCGGCTCATGCGCCTGCATGTCAAACGTAGCATAGGCTTTATAGCCTGCCTTCTGGGATGAGGACGATGAATCACAGACTAGAAAGCCTATGTTACGTCTAACCTTTCAGCGTCATCAGATACGCGAGCAAATCGGCGACTTGCTGGTCCTGCAAGGCATCGAGCAGGCCTTCGGGCATGAGGGAGCGGCGGATGAATTTGGTGCTGCGGATGTCGGCTTTGGGGACGCGGCGGTCGGGGAGGCCGGCTTGGCGGATGACGACGGCGTCTTTGTCCTCGCTGACGAAGAAGGCGTCGATGAGGTCGCCGTTTTTCATTTCGACGCGGTAAATGCGGTAGCCGGGCTCCATGGCGGCGTTTGGCGTGAGGATGTTGCGCAAAACGGCCTCCAGGCCCATCGCGCCGGCACCGGAGAGGTTCGGGCCGATTTGACCGCCAGCGTTGCCGATTTGATGGCAGGTCATGCAAAGGGCGCTGAGGGCTTTCCCGGCCTGCGGATCGCCTTTGGGGGCCAAGGCGGTGAATTTGGCGAATTTGGCGTCGAGGGCCTTCGCGGCTTCTTCCGTGAGCAGCGGCGGGGTGTCGATAGTTTTGGCGATTCGGGCACCTTTGCCGAGTTTTTCGCCTGCTTTGAGATAGGTCTTATGGGACTCATGCGACGCATAGGACCTATCGAAGCCACTGCGGATCTCCGCGGCGCTGCGGGCGGTCTTCCACACCCGAAACTCCATCATGGCTCCCTCGGTGCCCTTTTTGGGGCCGCTCCAGGCGATCTGGCAGTTTTCCCACTTCGCGGAGGCGGGCTTGGTGCCGGTGGCGTCGAGTTCGCCGTTTTGGTAGATGCGGATGAGGCCTTGGGCATCGCGGGTGACGGCGAGGTGGGTCCAGAGGTGGGGTGTCATGGGTTTGGTGGCCACGCAGACGTCGTGCAACTCGGAGCCGGCATAGACGCGGAATTTTCCGCCGAAGAAATTCATGTCCACGCCGCCCTTCACGCCGAGGAGGCCGTCTTCGTTGCTGATGCCGGGTGCGAGCCGCACCCAGGCCTCGACAGTGAAGGGACCGTCGAGCGTGATCTTCGAATCGACCCACGCGGTGTCCTGGCCGTCGAGCAGCAAGACCTCGCGGAAGATGCCGCCGAGTTGCTGCTGGAGTTTCGTGATGGCGGGGTCATCGCCAAGCACGGTGGCGAGGCGTTCGACGGTGGGGCCGTCGAGGTCGGCCTGCGGGAGTGTTTTGTCGAGCAAGGCGGTGACGATGGTCTTCGCGCCGGCTTTGCTGCTGGAGAGCGCGTTGAGGGCGCTGCGGCGCTGCGGCGGCTGAAGCGAGGGATAGAGTGCGAGGAGTTTTGTTCCGGCATCCGGCGAGCGTGAGGCAGCCAGGGCTTCGAGCGCGGCATCGCGTGTGAGAGCATCGGGATCGGATTGAGCGAGGGACGCGAAGAGATCGGCTTCGGCGCTGCGGAGGTCGCGGAGGGTGTTGAGGATGGGAGCGCGGACGCCTCGTCCGCCTTGGTCGTTTTTGAGCAACGCGATCAAATCTGCTTCCAGCGCGGTGAGTTGGAAGCCGCTGATGAGCTGAAGCGCCAAGGTGATGCGGGCAC
>JBILPY010000680.1:0-2878 GCA_044373575.1 Prosthecobacter sp.
GTCCGGCTCGGCGGCAAAGACCTGGCATTTGAACCCCGGCGGCAGCTCCATGGTCCGCGCGACCTCCTCAGCAGGCATGGGGGAGCCTTTTTCGGAATTGAAGGGCGTGGGGAAGTCCGAAGCGAAGAGGCTGGCGGTGAGGAGCGGAAGGGCGGCGAGATGGCGGAGCATGGGAATGGCGAATGACTAAATCCGAATGACGAAACACAAACGCTTGCTGGAAGGCAAGACTTCGGACTTCGTGCTTGGGATTTATTTCGTCATTCTGCCCTCACGCCACGGCGTGCCTCCGCGTCTGCTGCATCCAGTAGGGGTCGATCATGCGGATGGAGAGGATCTTGAGCTCGCGCTTGATGATCTGGCGGAGGGATTCCTTGCTGAGGTCTTCGGCTCCGGGGATGGAGTGGCGGACTTCATCGACGAGGCAGACGAGATTCCAGCGCAGGCAGCCGGGCGGTGGGCGGCGCTTCAGACACTCGGCGGCAAAAGTGGCGATCTGGCGCGAGTCGTAGCGCTTCACCTCCGGACGGTGCGGGGTGCCAAAGAGGGCTCCCTGCAAGCCGAGGGTCTTCAGTCGTTCAAGCATGTCACTCTGTTGCGCGGGAGTGAGTCCGGTGATGCGATGCACGCTCTTCGGATCGGTGCCGTCTTTGATCAAGAGCATGGCCTGACTGCGGTGGCGTGCGCGGGGACTCTGGAAACGGTCATTGGCGACGGACTGTACGTCGTGGAGATCGCGCGGAGCGAGGTGGAGTGGAGGATGGGTAGTCATGGGGGGAATGACGGTGTTGGTTACGCCTGACGACGGCGGCGGAGGACGAGCGAAAGGATGCCGAGCATGAACAACAGCGCGCGGCTGGGCTCCGGCACGATGCCGGTGACGCCGATGAGGCCATGGCTGCCGAGGGCGGAGACATCCCACAGCAGTCCGCCGGACAAGGTGGGGAGGTCGATGTCGCCAAAGCTGCCGCCTGCGGTGTAGCTGCCGGGTGTGGTGAAGGAGCCGGACATGGCGCTGACCCAGTCGAAGAGATTAAAGAGATCACCCGCAGCCGGAGAGGCCCAGCCGTTGCTCTGCACGAACATGGCGCCATCTCCGAAGGCACCGCTGGCGCGTGTGCCGAGGGTGAGTCCGCCAGCGGTGAGCTGGATGTAGTCATGGTCGCCGTAGGTGGCGGGGGCGACATTCAGCAGGGCTGCATCGGCGGGATTCGCGATGAGGTAAGCCTCAAGCGTGTTGCCACTGTTGAGCCAGGAAAAGACGGTGGTATTCCCCGATGTCAGCGTCGGTGTGGTGAGGGACATCTGTACCTGCGAAGCATTGGCGACGACGATGCCCGCCGCACTGGTGATGGTGAGCTGCTGATTGCTGGTGGCGCTGTCCGTGAGACCCGGCGCGAGGATGCCCTGCGATGTCGGCCCCGAACCAATAACGACGGAACCGGCGATGGCGCTGGTCGCGGAGCCGCCCGCGAGGATCGGAGCAGTGGCCAGTGTGGTAGCAGTGCCGATGACGGAAACCATTCCTGCGGTGCCGCCAGCGCCAAGGATGCTACCGCTGGTGCCATTGCCCACCTGGAGGCGGCCTTCAGAAACGGTCGTGGTGCCGCGGTAGGTGTTGGCAGCAGTGAGTGTCACGGTGCCAGCGCCGGTCTTGTTCACGGACAGGGTGTCACCCGTGATGGCGGTGATGTCGGCTTCAGAAAGGATGCCGCTGAAGGTGATGCCCGTGCCGCTGGAAGTGGCTGAGGCAAGATTCACAGTCTTGCTTTCAGCCACCCCGGCGAACACGTCGGCAAGCTGAACGGTGCCAGTGGAGCTACCCGTGCCTGTCGTGACGGCGCTGCTGCCACCGAGGGTGATGCTGCCGCTGCCATTGGTGGCATTGATGTCGATGTGGTTGGCCGTGGTGAGCCCGCTGACGTTTTGCAGCAGCGAGAGATTCGCATTCGGCACGTCCTGACGGAAGCGAATGGGCTCCAGGGTGGTCTGGTTGCTGACGACGATGTTTTCCTCAAACATGAACATCGTCTGGCCGGAGTAGCTGCCATTCGTCACGGTGACCTGGGAGCCATACTTCATCTGATTCGCCGTCTCGAAGTCATCTGCGCGGACGAGGTTCATGGTGCCGCCAGCCACGCTGACGATGGTGTAGATGCCGTTGCGTTCAGGATTGGCTTCCTCGCCGGCGATGAGCAGACGCGTGCCGACATCTCCGCCCGTGTAGGTATTGCCATCGACTGTGCTGCTGACGCCGATGAAGGCGCCGAAGCCCGTGGTGGCTGCGGCATCCTGACCGCCCGAGGTGGCGCTGACGCCATCACCATTGGGATTGAAAGTGCCCGAACCGAGAATGCTGCTGAACGTGGCTCGATCCACAGCGGCACCGATGGTGGAGGTGATGTCGCCGAGTTCGATGTGCTTCGATCCAGCGGCGGCATTATGTTCCAAAAGAACGCTGCCTGCACGGACGATGGTGCCGCCATCAATGGCGCTGCCGGGGGTGCCGGTGACGCCTGCGCCGAAGGTATTTGCGGTGGTGAGGCGCAAGGTGCCGCCATCCATGACGGTAATGCGGCCATCACCACTGATGCTGTTTTCCAGGCTCAACTGAATGGCTGGGGCGGCACCGATGAAGGTGTCGCGATTGAGGGCGATGGTGCCCGTGATGCTGGCATTGGTGCCGCTGGCGGTGATGGAGGCGCTACCGACGGAGTTGGCGGTGTTGACGATTATGTTGTTCGCCAAAGTGGCGGTGCTTTGCAGATGCAAAGCGGTGAAGTCATCCGCGCCCGAGACACCTACAACACCAAGGCTGACCGTGCCGGAGCCGATCTTGGCACCTGCTGCCAGACTGAGCACGCCATTCGCGATCTCC
>JBILPY010000682.1:0-2872 GCA_044373575.1 Prosthecobacter sp.
GACCATGCATCGAGAGCACATGCTGCCCCTGGATCTCATCGCAGGCACGCACGCAGCGGGAGCAGTTGATGCACTTCGCCAGCTCGCTGGTCATGTAGGGGTGCGAATGGTCCTTCATACGATCCAGATGGTTCGCGCCCGCCGGATAACGCACGCCACGGATGCCCACCTTTGCCGCCACCGTTTGCAGTTCGCAGTTGCCGCTGACTTCACAGGTCAGGCAGTCCAGCGGATGGTCCGTGAGCACCAGTTCGACGATGTTTTTGCGCAGCTTCCGCACTTTCGGAGACTCGGTAAAGACATGCATGCCCGCCGACAAAGGCGTGTGGCAGGACGCGACGACACGACGAGGTCCATCGGGCTGCAATGCGACTTCAACCGAGCAAACACGGCACGCGCCATAGGGCTCAAGCTGCGGTGCATCACACAGCGTCGGCACAAAGCCGCGACCTTTGTGACGATCGATGAAGTTGAGCAAGGTTTCGCCGGACTCGAAGCGGAGCGGTTCGCCGTCGATGAAAGCAGTAAGGGTGGATAGATCTTGGACCATGGCGGGGGGAATGAAGAAGTTTAAACGGGATGGGTTTCCGGCGGAAGCTTGGAGAGGACGAAATCGTAGAGTCGTTGTGTGGCATCGAGCGCCTCCTCAAATTCAGAACGCTCTGGCTCCATCGGCACATCCTCCATCGGATAGCGAAATCGAGAGGCGTAGGGTGTGACGATCTCCGCCTCATCCAGCCACTGGCCAAACTCAGGCAGGTGCTTCGCAGCCAGCTTGATCAACCGCTCGACATCATGTGTTTTCTCGATCGGTGCTCCTGCATGGGACAGGTAGGCCTTCACAGCCTTTTCGGCAGCTTGCTGACAATGATAAATGGCAGTGTCCAACGGATCACCCTCGCCCGAGAGTTTCTTTGCGGCTGCCAGATCATGCGCTGCCTTCCGCAGCCACGCCTGAACGAGTTTGCAGTCAGTTTCCGGCATAGACCAGCAGCCCCTCCTCGGCGATTTTGTGTGACATGGATGAACGCACGCCCTTGTAACGATCAAAAGATGCAGTGGACTGGATCAGCACGTCTTTTGCCATATCGATCAAGCGCAAGCACCGCCGAGCCTGGCGTAGATGCTGGATAGAGGTCTGTTTTTCATCTCTGACGAGCATCAACAAGTCCAGATCGCTGTCCTCCGTCGGGTCACCCCAAGCGTAAGAGCCGAACAGCCACACCTGCTCCGGGTGAAACTCCTCCACCAAGCGACGAGTCGCCTCCGCGATGACAGGCTGCGCCTTCTCGCGCAGCGAGTTCGCAGTGACGGTGCTGTCTGCGGTGGCGACCATGACAGAAGTTAGCTTTTGAAGTAGCCGTCTAATTCTGCGCCGAAATGCTCCAGCGCGTTCTTGATTGGCAGCGGGACGCCACCGCCGAGGGCGCAGAGGCTGGTCTGCTCCATCGTGTCGAGCAGATCGGTGATGAGTTCGCGGTCGATCTTATAGCTGCTGTCGCTGCGGGCTTTGGCGATGAGTTCCTTGCCGCGGGTGCTGCCGAGGCGGCAGGGGAAGCATTTGCCGCAGCTTTCGTCGGCGGTGAATTGGAAGAGGTGCTGGATGTATTCGATCATCGGCAGCGACTCGGGGATGCTGACGACACCGGCGTGGCCGAGGAGGAAGCCGGCTTTCTTGAAGCTCTCGAAATCGACGGTGAGCTGGCTGATGTGGCTCATCGGGATGAGGCCGCCGAGCGGGCCGCCGATCTGGATGGCCTTGATCTTGGTTTTGAAGCCGCCGGCGAGGTCGATGACGGTTTGCAGCGGCGTGCCCATGGCGACTTCGTAGATGCCGGGCTTCACGAAATGCGAGTCGAGTGAGAGCAGTTTCGGGCCGGTGGACTGCGGAGTGCCGATCTGCGCGTAACCTTTGCCGCCGAGCGTGAGGACGGCGTGGATGTTCGAGAAGGTCTCGACGTTGTTCAGGATCGTTGGTTTGCGGAAGAGACCCTCGATGGTCGGGAACGGCGGACGTGTGCGGACTTCGGGGCGCTGGCCTTCGAGACTGGCGAGCAGGGCGGTTTCCTCCCCGCAGATGTAGGCTCCAGCGCCTTTGATGGACTTCAGCATGAAGCTGAAGCCGGTGCCGAGGATGTTCTGGCCGAGGAGTCCGGCGGCGCGGAGGTCGTCGATGGCTTCGTTGATGATCGTGACTGAGTCGGGATACTCGGCGCGGATGTAAAGGATGCCGTTCTCAGCGCCAGCGAACCATCCGGCGACCATCATGCCGAGCAGGACGCTGTGCGGCTGCTTCTCCATGAGATACTTGTCGATATAGGCACCGGGATCGCCCTCGTCAGCATTGCAGACGATGTATTTCACCGCGCCTTCAGCCGCACGGCAGCTCGACCATTTGAAGTGCAGTGGGAAACCCGCACCACCGCGACCGCGCAGGCCGCTGTCCTTCAATTCAGAGCCGAGAGCATCACGAGTTCCTTCGGTGATGAGTTTCTTGAAGGGCGCGTAGTAGGCGTCGATGCCGGGGAACTCGGCGGTGAGTTGCGCGGGCTGGAGATGCGAGACGACAGCGTAGCGGTCTTCGGCATCGCCTTGGCCGGTTTTGAAAAGGTCACCGAGAGCAGCATCGCTCTGGCCGGAGTAGTTCTTGCCCTGGTATTGCAATGCACCGCCTTCATGGCAGCGGCCGAGGCAGCAGATGTGGCCGATCTCCTCTTTCTTGAAATGCGTTTCGAGGGTGTGGTGGAGTTTGTCCTGAGTCCCGGCGCAAAGACAGGCGCTGCCGTTGCAGACGAAGACCTTCTTCCCCTCGTTTTCCTTTTTCAGGAAATCGTAGAACGACACTGCGCCGAGCGTCACCGCATCGCCAAAG
>JBILPY010000681.1:0-2872 GCA_044373575.1 Prosthecobacter sp.
CACCCTCGCGGAGAAGGTGGACCATTGCTTTCACAAGTTCTGCGACATCGCCTCTCACAAAGCCCCAGCACCTCAAGCTACTGCGCCGATGTATGCGCCAACCTTGGAGGCCACGCGCGCGCGCATCGTCCTCTGGGGCACACGCGGCTCCATTCCGGTGTCAGGCCCACGCTACGTGCGCTATGGTGGGAACACCTCCTGCATGGAGTATGCCTGCGGGGATAATCATCTCGTCTTTGATGCAGGTTCAGGCATCCGCGAACTCGCCTTTTCCCTCCTCTCCGGCGGCCCGCGACACCTACATCTCTTCATCACCCACACGCACTGGGATCACATCCAGGGCTTCCCGTTCTTCACGCCCATCTACATTCCGGGTTACGAGATCACCGTTTATGGCGAGCGTGGATTCGGAAAGAACCACGAGGCCCTGCTCAGCGGCCAGTTAGATCGCGATTATTTTCCCATCCAGCGTGAGGACCTGCGCGCGAAGCTGAACTTCCGCTTCCTTGATGATGAGCCCATTTTCATCGGCGACATCAAGGTCACCCGCGAATTCACTCATCATCCCGGAGCCACCGTCGCCTTCAAGATCGAGCATCAGAACCAAAGCATCGCCTATGTGCCGGACAATGAGTTCTTGCATGGCTACATGGGTCCGCCCCAAGCCATCGGCAGAAACCACGAACTCGTCATTCCGCAGGAGCCCATGGTGAACTTCCTTACTGGCGTCGATCTCATGCTGCACGAGGCGCAATACCTCGCTCCCGAATACGCCAAGAAGATCGGCTGGGGGCACTCGAACCTCGCCAACGCCTGCGTCCTGGCCAAGCTCGCCGCCGTGAAAAAATGGATCGTCATGCACCACGATCCCGCGCACGACGACACCTTCCTGGACAACAAGCTCAACCTCACGCGCCAGATCCTCAAAGAGATCGACTGCCCCGTCGAGGTGCTGCACGGGCATGATGGAATGGTGGAGTACCTGTGACTTACCCAGTCCATGTCCGATCTGATCTCGCTCGAAAAACGCCACCTCTGGCATCCCTTCACGCCCATGCAGGCTTGGTGCGCGGAGGAGCATGAGCCCCTGATGCTCGTCTCCGGCAACGGCTGCACCCTCACCGATCAGAAAGGGTGCGAGTATCTTGACGGCAATAGCTCCATCTGGACCAACATCCACGGCCACAGCCACCCCACCATCACCGCCGCCATCCGCGCGCAGTTGGATCGCGTGGCGCACACCTCCTTCCTCGGCTTCACCCACGAGTCCGCCATCCAACTCGGCCAGCAGCTCGTCGATCTCCTGCCCGGCAGTGCCCTGAGCCGTGTCTTCTTTTCCGACAACGGCTCCACCGCCATCGAGTCCGCCATCCGCATGGCGCTCCAGTTTTGGAAACAAAACGACCATCCCGAGCGCGACACGATCCTCGCCTTTGACCGCGCCTATCATGGCGATACCCTCGGTGCCGCCAGCGTCGGCGGCATCCCTATCTTCAAAGGCAGCGGCAACGACTTCGGCTACAAAACCCTCCGCGTCCCCCACCTTGACGCCCTTGACTCCTTGACCGTTGACCAGACGAAGTCCCTCTCCGCCGTCATCATCGAGCCCCTCATCCAAGGCAGCGCCGGCATGAGACTATGGCCCAAAGGAATGCTCGCCCAGCTCAGCCTGTGGTGCCGCGAGCGCGACATCTTCCTGATCCTCGACGAAGTCATGACCGGCTTTGGTCGCACCGGCAGCATGTTCGCCTGCCAGCAGGAAGGCGTCGTCCCTGACTTCCTCTGTCTCGCCAAAGGCATCACCGGCGGCTACCTCCCCCTCGCCGCCACCCTGACCACCGATCTCGTCTTCGAGGGCTTCCTCGGCCCAGGTCGCGCCTTTTACTACGGCCACAGCTACACCGCCAACCAGCTCGGCTGCGCCGCCGCCCTCGGCAGCCTCCAGGTTTTCCGGGAGGAAAAGGTCATGGAGCACCTGCCCGCGAAAATCGCCCGCTTCACCGAGCTTTTGCAGAGCCTCCGGGATCTCCCGGCCGTCATCGACATCCGCCAGTGCGGCCTCATCGCCGGGATCGAAATTGGCCCCTATCCGCCGGAGGAGCTTCGCGGCGTCAAAGCCTGCCTCGCCGCCAGAAAGCACGACCTGCTCACCCGCCCCGTCGTGGATACCCTCGTGCTCATGCCACCGCTTTCCGTCACGGAGGATGAAATGACCCGCATGGTGCAGGCGCTGCGTTTGGGCATCGAAGAGGTCTGCGGTTAGTCGCGGAGCGCGAGTTTGTAGCCACTGCCTGCGTTCTCTTTCGTCCGGTTTCCTCGCCTTCTGCGGGAACCCTCTTGCCCAACCCGCATGAAACGCCTCCTTGCCTTCCTTCTCCTAGCCGTCCCTGCCCTCGCCCAGCTCCCGCTGGAGTTGAAACCGGGCACGCGCATTGCCCTCATCGGGAACTCGCTCTTCGATCGAATGCGCGACGACGGCCAGTTCGAGGCGCTCATGCACCAGCGTTTTGCCAAGGAGAAGCTCGTCTTCCGCAACCTGAGCTGGTCCGCCGATGAAGTGGCCCTCCGCCCGCGTCCGGATGGCTTTGGCGACCTCAACCAGCACCTCACCGAGCACAAGGCCGACGTCATCCTTGCCGCCTTCGGCTTCAATGAGAGCTTCAAAGGCGAAAAGGGCCTCGCCGAGTTCGAAACGCTTCTCAAAGCCTTCCTCATCGAGCTCAAGGCGCATCGCTACAACGGCACCTCCGAGCCGAAAATCGTCCTCGTGAGCCCCACCGCCGCCGAAAAGCCGCATGTGCATCTCAACGCCCAAATCGAGATGTACTCCGATGCGTTGTCAAAGGTCGACAAGGCAGTGGGAGTAGGGTTT
>JBILPY010000683.1:0-2866 GCA_044373575.1 Prosthecobacter sp.
TCAACTACACGCCGTCAGTTTCTCCACCACGCATCACTCGCCGCCGCCGCTTTGGCAGCCCCAGCTGCGCTACAGGCGAACCCAAAGATCCCGGATGCTCTCGCAGGCCGGATTTATAAAACACTCAAGATCGGCATGATCAAAGGCGGGAACCTGACGGAGCGCTTCAAGATGGCGAAGGCGGCGGGCTTTATGGGCGTGGAGATGGGCTTCCCTGGGGACAATGTGGAAGATACCAAGAAGGCCATCGCCGAATCCGGCCTGCCCGTGGATGGCAGCGTCTGTGGCCAGCATTGGGCGATCCGCCACACGAGTGCAGATGCTGACACTCGCGCCAAAGCTCTGGAGAATCTGAAGCAGGCACTGCGTGACACGCGCGAGGTGGGTGGGCACAGTGTGCTGCTGGTGGTGGGCAAAGGCGAGGACGGTCCTGAAAACGAGATCTGGCCGCGCTCGGTGGAAAACATCGCCAAAGCGGTGCCTCTCGCCGCAGAGCTGGGGGTGCAGATCGTCATCGAGAACGTGTGGAATCAGTTTCTCTACGACCACGAAGGCGACTCGAACCAGACGGCGGACAAGTTTGTGAAGTACGTTGATGAATTCCGCTCTCCCTGGGTGGGAATGCAGTTCGACATCGGCAACCACTGGAAATACGGCAGCATGGGCGGCTGGATCAGGCAGCTCGGACATCGTGTGCTGAAGCTGGATGTGAAGGGCTTCTCCCGTGCGCAGAGCAAGTTCACCCCCATCGGCCAGGGTGACATCGACTACGCCGATGTGCGCAAAGCGCTGCATGAAATCAACTTCCACGGCTGGCTGGCTGCCGAAGTCGCCGGAGGTGACCTGGCCTATCTCACGGGCGTAGCGAAGGAGATGGATGCAGCCTTCGGACTGTAATGGGGGCAGGCCGAGTCGAACATCCTGAGTGATGCCATCCAGAGGGTGGGCACTACAACCTAGCGTCTAAAAGCCTGAGGCTCATGCTTCAGGCTTTTTGTGTCAGGCCAAAAGGAATACCAATCACCAGGCATGGGCCGGATCACTCGTCCCCAGCGGAATCTTCGCGTCTGGGGCAGATGCCACGTTTGGAAGGCGCGCTGACGAAGTCGAGGAGGCGGGAGGCGGGCTCCTGCCACTCGCGTTCACGGGCGATGGCGATGGCCTGGGAAAGGTTCTTGCCGGAGCAGAAGAGGAGCTTGAAGAGTTCCTTGATGGCTGCGCGCTGTTCGGCGCTGAAGCCTTGCCGACGAAGGCCGATGACGTTCAGCCCGCTGAGCCGATTGATGCGCACGGCGGAGCAGAAGTGAGGGATGTCTTTGCCGAAACCACCATTGCCCTGGATGACGCAGGAGTCGCCGATGCGGATGAATTGATGAAACACGGCACCGCCGCCGATGAAGGTGTTGTTTCCGACCTGGATGTGACCGGCGAGCAGGCAGGCGTTGGCGAGGATGTTTTTGTTCCCGAGCTGCACGTCATGGGCAAGGTGGGCTCCAGCCATGAGGAAATTGCCATTGCCCATGCGAGTGGCGCTGCCGGGCTTGCTGCCACGGTGGATGGTGACGTGTTCGCGGATGGTATTGCCTGCGCCGAGGATGACACTGCTTTCGATCTCGGGTTTGAAACCGAGGTCCTGGGGTTCGCCACCGATGATGGCGGCGCGGCCGATGACGGTGCCCTCGCCGATCTCGACGTGGCCGACGATCTGCGCATGGGCCTCAATGCGGCAGCCTGCGGCGATTTTGGCCGGGCCGTCAATGATGACGTAGGGTCCGATCTCGACGCTGGGGTCGATCTGGGCCGAGGGATGAATGAGGGCGGTGGAGTGGATCATCGCGGCGCGCTCAGGAGATCACCAGACGCGGCGGAGGAAACGGCCCACGGGGCCCTGCGCGGAGGCTGGCTTGGTGTAGCGCGGCTGGTCGTTGTCGCTGCCGGAGGTTTCTGCCACATAGAGAGGGCCTTTGTGATCGATGATCTTGATGCTGTCGATCTCGATGCGGGCGATGGGGCAGTCGTTGCTGTCCACGGGCATCTTGGAGATGCGCTCCAGAACTTCGAGGCCGGAAACGACCTGACCGAAGACGGTGTATTTGCCATCGAGGGAGCCGTAGTGACCGATGGCAAAGTAGAACTGGTAACCGTTCGATCTCTTGGATGGATTCACTTTGTCGCTCTTGCGGCCCATGGCGACGGCACCTTTGCGGTGGGGACGCTTGAGCTCAGCTTGGACGGTTTTGCCCTCGCCACCGGTGCCCCAGCGCTCGCGGGCGCCTTCGTCGGAGGTGAGCGGGTCGCCGGTCTGGACGATGAAGCCCTCGACGGCGCGATGGAAGGCGAGGCCTTTGTAGGCATCGGTTTCGACGTTGTCGAGGAAGTTGGAGACGGTCATGGGAGCATCCTCTGGGTAGAGCTCGAACATGACGGTTTCGCGCGCGCCACCAAACTTGATCTCCATGACGGCGAGCTTGTGCGCGGAATCTTTCGTCCAGGCAGCAGGGTCATCCAGCTTTGGGCCGGAAAAGGTGGTCTTCTTGCCCGTGGTGCTCACTTGGGGAGCGCCGGGGAAGTTCATGGGCTGGTTGGAGGTGGCGTTGCCAGGACCAGCGGCACGATCCGCAGCTTCAAAGAGCTTGCGCTGGGCTTCGTCGGCGATTCGCTCGATGGCAGGCAGGGCCGGGGCCGCACCTGGAGTGGCAGGCAAGGCGGGGGCCGCAGCTGGAGTGGCAGGAGTGGCAGGAGTGGCAGAAGTTGCAGGAGTGGCAGGCGGCGGCACAGTGGGGGAGAGTTCCTGGGCACCGAGGCTGCCAGACATCCATGCGAGCGTCAGGATGGAGAAACGAGAGAGGGACAGTTTCACAACGGG
>JBILPY010000124.1:0-9301 GCA_044373575.1 Prosthecobacter sp.
CGTAGCCGATGCTGCCATTGGCGAGTTCAGCGATGAGCGTGTGCTTGAAGGGGGAGGCTTTCTTCAAAGCCAGTCCCAGCTCCACGAAGATCTCGCCGGGGAGGGAAACGATGGCGAGGTCGTCGCTGAAGGAGATGACCTGAACTTCGGCGAGCAGCGGCACATCTTTCTTCGCCACGGTTTCCAGCACGCACACGGCCTCCGCCATCGGCACGGTGCCGAGCTTCTCGGTCATCATGCGGCTCGCGATGTCCTTGGCCTTGGCAAATTGGGCCTCACTAACACTGCGGCGATGAAGGGTGACCTGCTCGCTGCAGATGCGTGGCTTGTAGGTGCTGACTTGCTTTAAGTTTGGCCACATGGCGGTGGTGGCATCGGCGAGTGCCGTGCCGAGTTCGAGTGTCGTGCGGCGCTTGCCGCTGATGTAGTCGCCATGATTGATATTCCCGCAGCAGCCATTGGCAAAGAGGCAGACCATGCCCGGTGCATGACGCTCGGCGACAAGGCGCGAGAAGACGCCGGGGTAGTCGGCGGATATTTTGACGCCACCGCCAACACTTGTCGGATGCATGGCGAAGTTCAGGTAACTGGCGATGGGCTTGCCCTCCGCCTGAAACACCAGTACACCGACTTCGGGATCAATCGGTCCGGCGGGACGCTCGGTGGCGGGATCAATCTTCTTTGGCTGCCAGATCGCCTCAGCCACGCCGTCACGCAGCACACGACGATTGAAGCTGATGCCCTCAGCCTTGCCCATCGCCACCGATGGCAGGGCAGGGGCGAGTTTGGCCTTCGCCTCCTTCACCGCCTGCGCGATGTAGCCGGGCAGTGCCTGCATGTACGTTAGGCCGGGCGGCGAGTTTGCCTTCGTGATGTCATCCATCAGCGATCCACGCGCGAGCTGCGGTCCGGTGTGCGTGTGCGTGGCGGAGATCATCACATGATCACCCTCGATGCCGCACTGCTCTTGCACGGCCTTGCGCGCGGCTTCCACGATGGGGCGCGTGGTGCCCGATAGATCGATTGCCACCATGGCCGCATGAGTCCCGTCCTGCTCCACCACGATGGCTTTGGCAAAGATCGGGTCCAGCACGCCACCCACCGCACGGAAGGCGTAGTAGCCTGCCATCGGTGTCCCTGGCGGCGGTGTGATGTCCACCTGGGCTGCACCGACGCGGAAGTCAGCGGCATGAGCCTGGAGACAAAGGAATGCTAAGCAGAGGAGGCGCATGATCATGGTGCGGGTTGTTCCTTGGCGGTGTTGTCTTTGAAGAGCAGGGCGAAGACGACCACCAGCACCGCACCCATCGCGGCGGGGATGAGCCAGATGGGCTGCCAGTCATGCGTGGCTCCTTGGGTGTATTTCTGCGCGACGATGCCGGAGAGCCAGGAGCCAACAAACATGCCAGCGCCCAGTGTGAAGATGGCGTGAAGTCCCTGCGCGGCAGCGCGGATGTCTTCGCCCGCGCGCTTATCGACATACATGCGGCCCATCACGAAGATGAAGTCATAGCACATGCCGTGCAGCAGGATGCCGGTGTAGAGCATCCAGAGCGCAGTGGGCTGCTGATGGAAGAGCGCGAACAAACTGAATCGAATGGCCCAGGCGGCCATGCCGATGATGAGGATGCCTTTCGCTTTCAGCCGTGGCAGCAGGAAGGGCAGCATGAGCAAGAAGACGACATCGGAGACCTGGCCGAGGGTCATTTTGGCGGTGGGATCGGCGACGTTCATCTCGGTCATGAACTGGTTTGTCCACGTGAAGTAGAAGCTCAGCGGGATGCAGATGAGGAAGGAGCAGATCATGAAGGTCGCGAAGGAGCGGTCGCGGAACAGTTTGATCGCATCAAACCCGAGCAGCGTGCCCACCGAGACGGGCGTGTTGGCGCCCTTGGGTGGTGTGTGCGGGAGCGTGAGTGAGTAGAGCCCCATGATGAGTGCCGCGCCTGACGCGAGCTGGAACATGCCCGCGTTGTCGGCGAACTTGAGCCAGTTCACCGTGAGGCCGGCGACGATCCAGCCGACGCTGGCCATCCACATCACGAAAGGGAATTCTTTGGCCGGATTCTTCGAGTGATGAAGCGTCAGCGCGTTCGTGAGTCCATGCCCGGCCATGTAGGTGATGGTGTAGGCGATGAGCACCGGATAGAAGCTACCGAAGTCCTTCAGCGTGGACACCCAGTAGAGCAAAGCAGCGCCGACAAGATGCAGCACGCCAAGGATGCGCTGCGTGGCGAAGAAGCGATCCGCCACGATGCCGACGATGAATGGCGACACGAGCGCGCCCACCGCTGTGGTGCCATACGCGAGGCCGATCTGACTGCCCTCAAAGCCGAGCTTCGAGAGGTAGGTGCTCATCGCCGAATACCAGGCACCCCAGATGAAGTAATGCAGAAAGACCATGAGCCAGAGGCGGACGAGCAGGAGAGTGGACATGTGTGGGAGCGCCTGTGGCGAGTTGACGTAACGGGCGCGGTGATCGCGATCTTCCGCTCGCGAGGAAAGTCATGGGGGTTCGGCCCGTTGGTTGATGCCATGTCACGCTTCTTCGCTCGCTCATTGCTTCATCTGCTGGCTGCCAGTCTTCTGCTCACCACGATCCGCGCCCAGACTCCGGCGGGTGATTTGATCGTCGAAACTAATGTCATGGTGACCATGCGCGACGGAGTGAGGCTGGCGACGGATGTGTATCGACCTGCGGGTGGTGTGACGAAGCTGCCGGTGATCCTGACTCGCTCGCCCTACAACAAGAGCGGTGCGAAGAAGCATGGGGAATACTTTGCCCGTCATGGCTACGTCTTCGTGGCGCAGGACACGCGTGGCCGCTATGCCAGCGAGGGCGTGTGGCACTGGGTGACGGATGATGCGCCGGACGGTGTGGATTGCGCAAAATGGATCATCTCCAAGCCGTGGAGCGATGGAAAGATCGGCATGATCGGCACGAGCTATGTCGGCGGCACGCAACACGCCATGGCGTTGGCAAACGCGCCCGGACTCGCGACGGTGATCCCGGTGGATGCGGTGTCGAACGGCGGTGTGCAGTCGATGCGCAATGCCGGTGCCTTTGAGATGCGCTTCTGGAACTGGATCATGCTGAATGGCGGGAAGGGTAGCAATGCGGCGCAGGACCCTGGCACGGAGGCGGTGCTCAAGGAGATGGCGGACAACCGGCTGAGCTACATCGCCAATCTGCCGCTGCGCAAAGACACTACGCCACTGAAGCTCGCACCGGAATACGAAGACTGGCTGATCAACGCGATGCGCCATGGCGCGAACGATGCGTTCTGGGCGCAGAACAACATTATCGATCACGCCGCCGACTACAAAGACATGCCGGTCTATCTCGTCGGCGGCTGGTACGATTCCTGGGCGGGGAACACGACCACGAACTTTCGCACGCTGACACCTGTGCTGAAGAGCGATGTGTATCTGATCATGGGACCATGGATTCATGGTCAGCAGTCGAAGAGCACGCATGGCATGGTTGACTTTGGTGACGCGGCTGCCATCGCCGATGAACTCGCGTGGCGACTCGAGTGGTATGACCACGCGCTCAAAGGCAAGGATAATAGCGTGGGCAAGGCGGCACCCTTTGCCACGAAGGTGCGCTACTTCACCATGGGTGCTGGCGATGGCCACAAGACGGACAAGGGCCTGCTGCATCACGGTGGCGAGTGGCACGACTCCACCGTCTGGCCTCCTGCGGCTGTGAAGCCAACGCCGTTCTATTTTGGCAGTGATGGCGCGCTTTCCAAAAACAAGCAGCATGGCAAGTCGAGCTACACCTTTGACCCGAAGCTGCCAGTGCCTACCGTCGGCGGCAATATCTCCAGTGGGGACGGCATCATGCTGCAAGGCGCGTGGGATCAGCGCGGCGGCCCGCATGTGTGGAACTGGACGCAACCCCTGCCGCTCTCCTCACGCAATGACATCCTCGTCTTCCAGACAGAGCCGCTGACGGAAGATCTCGAAGTCACCGGCGAGCTGGAAGTGAACCTCTGGGTGTCCTCCGACTGCGTGGACACGGACTTCACCGCGAAGCTGGTCGATGTCTATCCACCGAGCACCGACTGGCCGGGTAGCTTCGATCTCAATATTGCTGATGGCATCTGCCGCGCGCGCTTCCGTGACTCGTTGAAGGAAGAGAAGTTGATGGAGCCTGGGAAGATCTATCCGCTCACCGTGCGCCTTTATCCGACGAGCAATGTCTTCAAAAAAGGCCATCGCATCCGTGTGGACATCAGCAGCAGCAACTTCCCGCGCTTCGACGTGAACCCAAACACAGGCGAACCTCTCCAGCAGCACCGGAGCGTGAAGACCGCGATCAACACCATCCATCATGATGCCGAGCATCCCTCACACATCGTGCTGCCGGTGATGAAGCAGTGAGATGGATCAAAGCGACTTCGCAATGACTCTCGCGAGTTGTTCCAGCGCTTCGTTCATGGCGGTGATGCGGCCAGTCATGGGGGCTTTGGTCGGCGGGATGGGAACCACGGTGCTGAAGCTCTGGGATCTTACGTCGCCGCCAGTCACGGGCTGGGCTTTCCAACTGCATCGAAAGATGAGATTGCCTGCGGCATCAGGATCGAACTGAGAGATTCGAATTTCGACGAGGTGGCTGTATTCCAGCGCGATGAAATCATCGACGGGGAGTATGGCTCGGGAGCCGGTAAGACGGCGGAGATTGGTGGCGACGACTCGGGCGATGCCTGTGTCGAGGGATTCGGACCACAGATGCGAGTCATGCACTTTCAACTGGCCTGCGGCATCGCGGGTCACGAGTTCTTCGTGGTCGAGAGAAGCGGGAAGGGAAGCTCGGGCGATGGCGACGCTTGGCCGTGAAGCTTTGGAAATTCTCTCGGGCACTGTGGGCTCCAAACGATGCCGAGTAGCGGTGTCACGCACGGGCATGAGCAGACTGCATGAGGTAAGCAGCAGAGGAAAAATCAGGAGGAGATGCTTCATGGCTTTTGCTCTTTGCCCTTGAGGATGGCGTTGGGGTTGCGCTTCAGGTCGTCGGCCAGCTCTTTGATGGCACGGGCGGCGCGCTCGGTTTCTTGAAGAACGGTTTGCACACGGATGATCAGCGGGCCGCGCGGGTTGGCGAGCTTGGAGAGATCGTTCGAGGCGGTCTCGATGCTGGAAAGGCTGGTGTTGGCCTTGATGGCGACCTTGTCGATGTCGGCCATGATGGGTTCTATGCCTTTGTCCGCTTTGGCGATGAGCGCCTTTAGATCCACCAGTGCTTCATCCAGCGTGGTGAATGCGTGGGTCAGCTTCTCGTTGCTGGTGATGGCGCGGATGTCCTTGGTGATCTCCACGACGTTGTCATTGATCGCCTTCATGTTCAGTTCCTTGAGCTGGCTTTCGGCGCTGACCAGGACGGTGCGCAGGTCTTTGATCACGCCGGGCAGATCCAGCGCGTTGATCTTCTTCAGTCCATCGGCCACTCCGGCGATGAGTTCATCGATCTCCGTGGGGATCGTTGGCACGGTGGGGTAGTCGGCCTTGCCGGGCCCTTCATATACAAAGCCGGGCACGTCGGGCACGATGTCGAACTCGATGTAAAGCATCCCGGTGAGCAGGCTCTGCTGCTTCATCCCTGCGCGCAGACCTTCCTTCACCGCTTTTTGCACACCTGCATCGGAGGAGAAGTCGATGGGGCTGCCGGTGGTGGCACCGACGGACTGAAGATCCGTTTCGCCCAGTTCTACGATCACAGGGATGATCTTGCGATTCTTCTCCTGATCCACGAGCACACTGATGGAGGCGACACGCCCGATGCGAACGCCGCCGAAGCGCACGTCCGAGCCGACGAGCAGTCCGATGGCACTCTTTTCGAAGTGCAGCAGGATGCGGTGGGACTTCTCGAAGTACTTCCCCGCGCCGAAGAGCACGACGGCCACTGCCGCGAGGACGAGACCGACCAAGGTGAAGGCGCCGATGAGGGTTGGATTGGCTTTTTTGCTCATGCTTTTTTGGTTTCAGCTCCACGATTCAGGAAACGACGCACGGTAGGACTCTCGGAGTGGTCCCGAAGTTCAGATGGATTGCCGGTGGCACCCATCGTGCGGGTTTCAGTGTCGAGAAAAACGGAGTTGTTGGCGATGCTGAAGATGCTGGCGAGTTCGTGCGTCACGATGACGACGGTGGAGCCGAGGCTGTCGCGCAGACGCAGGATGAGATCATCGAGTCTCCTCGAACTGAGTGGGTCGAGACCGGCACCGGGTTCATCCAGAAAGAGGATGTCCGGGTCCAGGGCCATGGCGCGGGCGATGCCTGCGCGCTTGTTCATGCCGCCGCTGAGCTGGCTGGGGTAGAAGTCCTCGTAACCGGAAAGGCCCACGAGGGAGAGCTTGTAGGACACCAACTCGCGCACGGTTTTCGGCGGCAGCTTGGTGAACTCTTCCAGCGGCATCGCCACATTCTCCGCAAGTGTCAGGGACGACCACAGCGCGCCGGATTGATACATCACGCCGAAGCGGCGGATGAAGCGCTCGCGCTCATCGGGATCGGTGGTGGTGAAGTTTTCGCCTTCGTAAAAGACGTTGCCTTTCGCCGGCTCACGCAGGCCGATGAGGTGCTTCAGCAGCGTGCTCTTCCCACAGCCGCTGCCGCCCATGATGATGAAGATGTCCTTCGCCTGGATGTCGAAGCTCAGATTGTCCATCACCACGTAGGAGCCATAGGCCATCCGCAGATCACGCACGGAGATCTTGGCGGTGGGTGGATCTGGCAAAGGCGTCATCACAGGTCAGATGTCGAGGATGGTGAAGATGGCGGCGAACAAAGAGTCGATTACCACCAGCGCCGTGATGGAGGCCACCACGGCACGCGTCGTGGCATCGCCGACCGCGGCGGAGGAGTTCCCCGCCATCATGCCTTGCTGGCAGCCGGTGATGGCGATGGCCGCGGCAAAGAAGAAGCTTTTAAAGACCCCGAGCGAGGCTGTGGTCATGTCGATGGAAAGCAGCGTCTCATTCCAATACAGCACCGGCGGGATGCCCACCGAGATGCCCACCACCATGCCGCCGGCGATGCCGATGATGTTCGAGTAGATGGTCAGGAGCGGCAGCATCAGCATCAGCGCCAGCAGTCGCGGCAACACCAGGAAATCAAAGGGGTTCAGGCCAAAGGTGCGCAGGGCGTCGATCTCCTCATTCGCCTTCATGCTGCCGATATGCGCGGCGAAAGCTGCGCCTGTGCGGCCACTCATGATGATGCCCGTCATCACTACTCCCATCTCCCGCACCATGGCGATGCCCACGAGATCAGCGACGAAGATGTTCGCGCCGAAGTTAGTTAGCTGCACATTCCCCACAAAAGCCAGGATCAGTCCGATGAGGAAACTGATGAGCGAGACAATGGGCAGCGCCTCCAGGCCGCACTCCTGCACCGTGAGCCAGAAGTCGCTGCGGCGAAAGCGTGCGCGCCCCGTGGCAAAGCGCAGCAGGGACAGCACCGCCTGCCCGACGAACTCCGTCGTGCCGCGCACGCCTTCCCAGGCCTTCAGGGTTATCTTGCCGAGTTGCTTGAGTTCCGATGTTTCATTCGAGTCGTCCTTCGTCTCGCCCTTCTCCGGCACCCCGAGAGCTAGCTCCATCAGGCCACGAAGATTGTCGGGCAGACCCGTCCATGCGGGCTTCGCATCTGTGTCTGTCTGACTGACCGACCGGATGTGCGCCAGCAGGAAGGCGGGCAGGGTAGAGTCAAATTCACCCAGTGCCGAGGTTTCGTAGCTCACAGCAGGGGTTGTGGGCACCGTGCCCTCCACCTTTACCGGCGGCCCATCCCGATGCCAGACGCCCGAGAGCGTCAGGGCCACAGCCGCGCCTTCCTGGCTCCAGCGGGCAAGGGGCGGGGCGGCGGCAGATGAGTCACTCACAATGAGCGACCATCCACGACATGAGCGCGCAGACAAGGAAGCGTTTCATCATCTGCCGGGTGAGTTTGCCTGGGGTAGCCGCTACCAGGGTGGGGATGGGGCCAAAAAAAGCCCCCAAACCGACGGGCAGCTTGGAGGCTTGGGAATAGGGCGGGTGTCGCTTAAGCGGCATCCAGGCCGAAGGCGGTGTGGACGGCGCGGGCGGCGGTCTCGATGTCGGCTTCGTTGACGATGACGGCGGTCTTGATCTCGCTGGTGGAGATCATGAGTATGTTTACGCTGACATCGGCCAGGGCTTTGAACATCTTGGCGGCGACGCCGCTGTGGCTTCTCATGCCGATGCCGACGACGCTGAGCTTGGCGATGCCGGACTCGGTGCGTAGGGTAACTTTATCGCCGAGGGTGGGGAGGATGGCGTTCAGGGCGGCCTCGGCCTTCGGGAGGTCGGCTCCGCTGAGGGTGAAAGAGATGTCGGTTTCGCCATCGAAGCTGACGTTCTGGACGATCATATCGACCATGATGTTGGCTCCGGCGATGGCGCCAAAGATGGCGGAGGAGATGCCGGGGCGGTCGGGCACGTCGTCGATGGTGACTTTGGCTTGATTGCGCTCGAGGCTGACGCCGCGGACGACGACGGATTCCATGCCGGGGGTTTCTTCTTTCACGATGGTGCCGGGGTTGTTGTTCATGCTGTTGCGGACTTCGAAACGGACGCCGAATTTTTTGGCAAACTCGACACTGCGGCTCTGCATGACCTTGCTGCCGCTGGAGGCCATCTCGAGCATTTCGTCGTAGCTGAGGTCTTCGATCTTGGTGGCGACCTTCACGACGCGGGGGTCGCAGGTATAGACGCCATCGACGTCGGTGAAGATCTGGCAGAGGTCGGCCTTGATGGCGGCGGCCATGGCGATGGCGGTGAGGTCGCTGCCGCCGCGGCCGAGGGTGGTGATTTCTCCGCTGGCGGTCTCGCCTTGGAAGCCTGCGAGCATGACGATGTTGCCTTCGTCGAGCATCTGCTTCACGGCATCGGGGGTGATATTGACGATGCGTGCCTTCGTGTGGACGCGGTCGGTGGAGATGCCTGCCTGGGCTCCGGTGAGGGAGACCGCCTTGCCGCCGAGGGCATTGATGGCCATGGCGGTGAGGGCGATGGTGGTCTGCTCGCCGGTGGCGAGGAGGACGTCCATCTCACGCTCGACGGGGTCGCGCTCTGGGGAGACTTCTTTGGCGAGGCGGATGAGATTGTCGGTCACGCCGGACATGGCGGAGACGACGGCGACGACCTGGTTCCCAGCGCGCTGAGTTTCCAAGATGCGGCGGGCGCAGTTGCGGATGCGCTCCGGGTTGCCGACGGAGGTGCCGCCATATTTCTGGACGATGAGGGCCATGGTGGGGGAGGAAAAGGGCCGCGAC
>JBILPY010000684.1:0-2865 GCA_044373575.1 Prosthecobacter sp.
TCGGAGGGCTTTCGGCGCATGGTAGAGGTAATGCTACTTTTGCCGAATGTGGAGCACTCATGCGAGAATATATTCGTGGAAGTTCTTTGCTGTGGCAGCCTCGGGGTGCCGATGCGCCACCCATTGTTTCTAATCATCCTACTGCTCGCCTCCTGCCGCCCCACTTCGGTGCTGCCGGTCAGATGGGATTTGCTTGATGATAAAAACGCCCCGCTATGGCAGCAGGCAGGCGTTCCCGACGAGGGTATGATCTCGGTGGCGAACGGCGAGATCACGATGTCCATCGGAGAGCCGATGACGGGCTGCAAGTTTAGGAACTGGACCGCACTCAGCCTGCCCGGCACAAGCTACGCCATCAGCTATGAGGCGATGCGTGTGGAGGGGGATGACATCTTCGCCATGTGTACCTTTCCCGTCTCCAGTCATGATGCCCATGCCACCTTCGTGCTCGGCGGCTGGGGTGGCACGGTCACTGGCATCTCCAGCATCGACTTTTCTGATGCGAATGAAAATTCCACGCGCGGTGAGCAGCGCTACGAAAACGGGGTGTGGTATCGCGTGCGGATCGAGGTCCGCCCCGAGGACATCCGCGCCTGGATCAATGATCGTCCCATGATCAATGCGAGTATCAAAGGCCGGAAAGTCGGTCTGCGGCCTGGCTTCATTGATCACTGCCTGCCATTCGGCTTCGCTACTTGGAACACAGTGGGAAAGGTGCGGAAGGTAATGGTGAGCGTTATACGCTGAACATCGAACATTGAGCCAGCGCATAGAAATCGGCTCGTTGAGCGTTGACTGTTCAGCGTTCGCTATTGGACGTTCCCCCCATGTCCTTCCACGATCTCATCGGTTCCTGTTCTCCCGCGCCTTGGTCGCGCCGTCGGCTGTTGACGGCGGGTGGCCTCGGCATGCTCGGGCTCACCATGCCGCGCATCCTCCGCGCCAGTGAAGCAGCAAATACAGAGAAGCTCATCGCACGGGCAAAGTCGGTCGTGTTCATGTTTCAGTGGGGCGGTCCGAGCCATCTGGAAACCTTCGATATGAAGCCCGATGCGCCCGAAGGCATCCGTGGATTCCACAAGCCGATCCGTTCCAGCGCTGATGGCATCCAGGTTTCCGACAGGCTGCCGAAGACGGCGAAGATCATGGACAAGGTCACGCTGATCCGGTCCATGCATCACACGATGAAAAATCATAACAGCGCCGGCTACTACGCGCTGAGCGGTCACGCGCCGCCGAGTGATGACCAGCGCCTTAAGGAAACTCAGGATCTCTTCCCCGCCTATGCCAGCGTCGTGGACCGTCTCGCGCCGGTGCGCGGTGAACTGCCCACCTCCGTGAGCCTGCCCTGGACTGTGAGTGATGGCTCCTACACGCCCGGCCAGCGCGGCAGCTTCCTGGGCAAAAAGCACGATCCCTTCTTCGTCCTGCGTGACCCGAGCTCCCCGAGCTTCTCTTTGCCCGAACTCAGCCTGCCTGCCGACATCAGCTATGAGCGTCTTTCCGCCCGGCGTGAGCTGCAAAAGCTCGTCGATGCCCAGACTCGCATGCTCGACTACTCCGCCGAGGCGCGTGGCATTGAGGGCTACTATGAAAAGGCCCTCGCCATGCTGCACAGCGAAAAGCTCCGCACCGCCTTCGACCTCACCAAGGAGCCCGACACTGTGCGCGACTCCTATGGTCGTACCGCCTATGGTCAGAGTTGCCTGCTCGCGCGTCGTCTCGTCGAGGCCGGAGTGAAGTTTGTCACCGTGAACTTCGCCCCCAGCATCGGCGGTCAAAGCACCACCGAAGGCGGCTGGGACACGCATGGATTCAATGACACCCGCATGTTCCCCATCATCGACAAATACCACATGCCGATGACCGAGCAGACGCTGCCGACCTTCCTCAATGATCTCGAAGACCGTGGCCTGCTGGACACCACCCTCGTCATCTGGGTCGGCGAGTTTGGCCGCACCCCGAGGATCAATAAGAACATCAGCCGCGACCACTGGCCCCAGTGCTACACCGCCCTGCTCGCTGGCGGTGGGGTGAAGCGCGGCTTCGTCCACGGAGCATCCGACAAACACGGCGAATACCCTGCTGAGAAGCCCGTGAAACCCGACGACCTCGCCGCCACGATGTACCACCTCCTCGGCATCCGTCACGACACGGAAGTCCGCGATGTCGCCAACCGCCCCGTGCCCATCAGCTACGGCAAGGTTATTCAGGAAGTCATCGCTTAGCTGCGGCGCATCTCGTTGATCCAATCAGGTGCGATGCCCTGGCCGGGAACGGAAGAGTCCGGCTGGCGTTTCAATCCCACGGTGTGTGCCAGCAACCACTCCAGGCCTGTCCAAAAGTGCAATGTATCGAGCACGGGGTTCAGCGCATTCGTGACCGGGCAGTACTTCACCTCCTTCGGGTTCGTATGGTGGATCGCATGATGATGTGGCGTTTGCAGGATGTGCAGGTCTTGCAGCCAGGAAATTGGCCGCCCGTTTTCTTTTCGTGTGCGGTGGGACCACTTGTGGACCTCGTTTGCATTGCCACCCACGATGGCGAAGAGCCACACCTGCCAGTTCAGTCGACCCATCAGAGCTGCGCCGACCACGATGATGCTCGAAGCTAGCAGCAGATCCCGGTTGCTCTGCCACCAGGTATTGCGCGTCATCCGGCGGGGCAGATGATGATGGATGGTGTTTGGTCGTCCGATCCATTTCCCAATGATAGGGGTGTCCTCGCGGACGTAAGCGTCCTCGAGCCAGTGGATGAATCCGGCGATGAAATCTGCAGCGAGGACTACGCCGGCTGCCTGAAGGGGAAGTGTGATGAGGTTATTCATGACCCCGAACCACTTACCCTCAGACCCGTCGGGGATGA
>JBILPY010000686.1:0-2857 GCA_044373575.1 Prosthecobacter sp.
CAGAAGTTCAGCGGATAACCCAGATGCTCATGTGGTCCTGGAGGCAACTCGGGATGCAGCGGGATCATCGGTGCTCCATGCTGCGTGAGATGCTGGGCGATGGCGTTTTCCCGAGCAAACCACTCCGTGCCCTGACGCGGCCCTTCTGTGTCCTGCACCACGCGTGCTACGAGCGTCTCTGTGAGGCGCAAAACGAGTGTGCTGGCGTTTTGCAGGATGTCACAGCGGTCGGGCGTGATGCCGTGGGCGATGGAGGTTTCCACGGCGGCGCGGATGGGGAGGTCAGTCGATGACATGATGCGAAAATGAGCCTTTGCTCCTCAGCCGACAGGTTCACAACTCTTCACCCTCGCACCCTCCTCCTTGGACATCCACTTCACCCGCCAACCTGCGATCTCCGTCGCGTATTCGCGATCACTGTCATCGTGATAGGCAGGTTGCGGCTGCTGGGCGAGAGATTGATCGATGATC
The DNA here is from genome assembly GCA_044373575.1 of Prosthecobacter sp. Classification (GTDB taxonomy): domain Bacteria; phylum Verrucomicrobiota; class Verrucomicrobiia; order Verrucomicrobiales; family Verrucomicrobiaceae; genus Prosthecobacter. Next base: position 472 of record JBILPY010000686.1, read on the forward strand.
AACCGCACGTCGTTCGGCACGTTGCTTTCACACTCCCACATCACGGAGACTGTCGGTGGCGGCGTGTCAGCAAAGCCGCTGCGAGCATCGGGGATCGAGTCCGCGTAGCGCACATACGGTTTGATGTCGAAAACGGGGGTGCCATCGACGAGATCGACGCCGGAGACGAACAGACGCGGAGCATGATCACCATCAAGTTCTACTCGATCTAGCTTCACGACACTCAGCGTCAGTCGATTCGGACGGAAGGGCGAACGTGTGGCAAACACGCCGCGCCTTTCATTGCCGCCGAGTTTCGGGGGACGCACGGTGAGCGTGGCAGGCTCTTCATTCACCAGATGGAACTGCGTGATGAGCCACAGATGGCTGAACTCCTGGATCCCACGCACGGCTTCGGAGCGTCGATACGCTGGCTCAAACTCGATCACTCCCCATGCGCTGGGCACCAACCCGGACTGACGCGGCACACCAAACTTGTCTGTGTAACAAGTCCGCAGTGTGGCGATGACGTTCAGGGATGGCATGAGGCAAAGGGATGACTGGATCTATCGTTCGGTTGCTCATCAGTGCGGGCCATAGCCATCGAGATAAAGGGTGGCGGCTTTGGTTTTTCGGCTGCGCTTGACCGGGTGAGGCTTCGGTTGGGGTGGTTTTGTTGACGGGGGTGGCTGGCGTTTAGGGGCGGCAAGAGGTGGCGCGGCGCTGACAATGGGAATCTGGGGCTGAACCACGACCGGGCGCTGAGCGAGGAGGCTGGCATCCGATCTCACTTCCACGGGCGTGCCATGCGGGGTCGCCTCAAAGAAGAGCGGGGCCATTTTCCCCAGCAGGCGGATACAGCCATGAGAGGCGGGATAGCCGGGCAGGTAGCCCTGGTGCATGCCGATGGCTCCATTGAACCGCATGAAGTAACGCATGTCGGCTCCGACGAACCTTATGCCAGGGAGCGCAATGTCAGTGCGGGTGCTGACGTCCTCCATGACGATATTGCCAGCTTGATCAACAAATGCGCCGTAAAGGCTGGAGCGATGATCAATGTCCTTTTCGGTGACTTTGAAGTTGCCAGGATGGGTGTCGTAGCCCTCGCGCCCCGAGGAGATAGGGGAGAGTCCGACGAGTCTATCCCCTTTAAAAAGTCCGACGCGTTGTTCATCGAGACTAATGACGATTTTGATGGGTCCGCTCACCGGCTCCGCCGACCAGAACGTCCCGTCGTGAGCCAGCGGTGGCGACACCGGCTGGCTGGCACACTGGCACAGGGCGATGACGGCGATGGCGCACAGAAGGAGGCGAGGGAAACGCAAAGTGAAGGCGGCAGGCATGATGAATGAGATGGATCAAAGAACGAGCGGAGGAAAGAGTCGAGCAGGGTTTTTCAATAGGTCTGCAATCCTCGACTGCATGGTCCACGCTGTCGGGAGCGTTTGGGGACACTGCCATGAAGCTCTTCCCTGCACTTTTCCTGTTCGCCACTCTCCCATGCATCGCTCAGGATCTCACCGCCCAGCGTGAAAAGACGCTCAAAGTGGCTGAACAGAACGCCGTCGAACTCCGGCTCGACCAGCCCTACGCGGACAATGACAACCCAAAGCAGTGTGTGGATCTCTACCTACCGAAGAATCGTGCGAGTGAGAGGCCGTTGCCTGTCGTAGCGCTGATCCACGGCGGAGGCTGGGTCAATGGGGACCGCATCGGTTATTCGGCGATGGGTATCCAACTTGCCCGCACAGGAGATTATGCAGCTGTGGCGGTCGGTTACCGACTCACGAAAGAGGCGCACTGGCCCGCGCAGATCCACGATTGTAAGGCAGCCATCCGCTGGATCCGCGGTCACGCGAAGGAGCTGAACCTCGACCCTGAGCGCATCGCCGTCTGGGGCAGTTCGGCGGGTGGTCATCTCAGTTCTCTGCTCGGCACCAGTGGAGATGTGCAGGAACTCGAAGGCTCGCTTGGAGCCTTCACCACTCTTAGCAGTCGCGTCCACTGCGTCGTTAACCAATGCGGCCCCGAGGACTTCACCCAGGCGCTGATGTTTGATACTATGGGCAAACCCATTTTCAAAGACGATGCCGTGACAGGGCTGCTCGGTGGCAATGCTGAAGAAAAACACGCCGAAGCGGTCGCCGCATCACCCGTGACCTACGTCACGAAGGACGATGCCCCCTTCCTGACGATCCACGGCACAAAGGATCAGCGCGTGGCCTGGCTCCATGCTGAGACGATCCATGCTGCTCTGAAAAAAGCGGGCGTCCAGTCCCTGCTCCTGCCGATCATCGATGGTGGGCATGGCTCCGTGAACCACCCGGAGGCGAAGCTTCGTGCCGAGAAGTTTGTGGCTAAAATCTTGCGCGGTGTGGCGGCGGACATCGATGTCACCCCAGTGGCG
>JBILPY010000125.1:0-9263 GCA_044373575.1 Prosthecobacter sp.
GTGGCGTTGGCGTGGCCCACTCTAGCGTGGTGCAATTCCAAGGGTTGTCGCTGGTGACTTTTTCGCCACCTTTGATGCTGAGCCAGAAGTTCAGAATGAAGGGCACCTGGCCGAGCATGAGGATCACGGCACCGAAGGTCATCAGCACGTTCAGGCCGAGGAGATTGTTCGGGACATCCATGCCGAAGATGCCGAAGAAGCCCGAGGTAAGTTCGGTGAACCAGTTGGAAGCGGAGGAGGTCTGCTCGAAGTACTTGCCGCCGTCATACCAACGACGGTGGAAGCCACCCATGCCCTGAATGAACATCGGCGCGAAGACGAGGTTCATGCCAATAAGCGAAGGCCAGAAGTGCAGCTTGCCGAGGAAGTCGCTCATTTTGCGACCTGTGGCCTTCGGATACCAGTGATAGACACCGGCGAAGAAGGCGAAGATGGAACCAGGGGCCACGACATAGTGGAAGTGACCGATGACGTAGTAAGTATCATGCAGGGCAAGGTCGATGAAGATGAAGGCCAGAGGCAGACCTGTGAGACCGCCGATCCCGAACATCGGCAGGAAGGCAGAGGCGAAGAGCATCTGCGGATTAAAGCGGATGGAGCCGCCGTAGAGCGAAATCATCAGGCCTGTGAGAAGGATCACGGAAGGCACCGAGATCAGCACTGTGGTGATCTGGAAGTAGGTGGACATCATGGTGCCCATGCCGGTGAGGTACATGTGGTGGGCCCAAACGAGGAAGCTCAGGAAGCCGAGGGTAAGGCCGGCATACACCATGGCTTTGTATCCCCAGAGAGGGCGGCGGGTGTTCGCCGGGATGACTTCCGTCAAAATGGCGAAGGCAGGAAGGATGAGCACATACACCTCGGGATGAGCGAGGAACCAGAAGAGGTGCTGATAGAGAAGCGGGCTGCCACCACCGGAGATGTCGAGATGCTGTCCACCTTCCATCAGGCCGGTCGGAAGGAAGAAGCTGGAGCCAAAAACACGGTCGGAGAACTGAAGGAGGGCGGCGACTTCGAGCGGTGGGAAAGCGAGGAGCAGCAGGAAGGCGACGATGAACATTGCCCAGCAAAAGAAAGGCATGCGCATCCAGGTCATGCCTTTGGCGCGGAGGTTGATGACCGTGGTGATGACGTTGACCGATCCGAGGAGGGACGCGGAAATGTTAAACACCATGCTCAGCAGCCACCAAGTGTGACCGTGCAGCCAGACATTCGTCACGGCGAGATTCGTGGTAGAGGCGAGAGGGGAGTACATCGTCCAACCCGTCTGGACGGAGCCTGTGCCGAGGAAGAAGGCGGCAAACATGCCGACGCCGCTGATGAAGAAGAGCCAGTAGCTCCACATGTTCAGGCGTGGGAAGGCCATGTCGATGGTGCCGATTTGGAGCGGCATGACGAAGTTCACGAAACCGGCGAAGCCAAGCGGCACGATACCCAAGAACACCATGATCGTTCCATGCATGGCACCTAGCATGTTGTAGAGCTCACCATTGATCACGCCCCCGGGAGCCCAGCGACCAAACATCTCATTGAAGATCGGGCCGATGAGAGGGAGTTTGTTCACGAACTCGAAGCCGGGAATCGGCTGTCCTGGATAGGCGATGCTCCAGCGCATCATGAGCATGAGGAAGAAGCCGAAGAGTAGGAACAGCAGACCGGTCACGGCGTACTGTATGCCGATGGTCTTGTGATCCGTGGAGAAGATGTACTTCCCGATGAACCCCGGCTCATGGTGGTCATGCGCATGATCGTGGGAGTGATCGTGAGTGTGGGCAGCGGAGCTCATAGAATTTGGGTCAAGGGTTCAGAGGATCAAGAAATCGACAAGGAAGAAACGTGGTGTCGAAGTTTGGGAGATTCAGAGAAAGGAAGATTTTAACAGGTCGAAGAAAAAGCCACGCGCATCACCAGTGGAGATGCGCGCAGAGGAACGGGACTGAGTAAGCAGCACTATCTCGGCGAAGGCGGAGTGGGTCGCCTTATTTGATGAGGACTGCTTCACATGCGTCATGATGTTTCGACTTACTTGGCTGCGGGAGCGGCAGCAGCAGTGGCTCCAGGACCAGCGGGGATGTCGCCTGGGACATTCTTGTCTTTGAAAGGAGCCAGATCAGCTTCGGTCCACTGAGTGGCACGCTTTTCATCGGCACGCACTTTTTCAACCATCTCCTTGGTTATCATGGTGCCTTCGTTACCCCAGGTATTGCGAATGTAGGTCAGGACGTTGGCGAGATCGCCAGCGGACATGGCAGCGCCGAAGGGCATCATGCCGCCAGGGGTGTTGTAGCCCTGTCCTTTGACCGTGATAGCACCGGTCAAACCGTGCTGAGTGACACGAACGAGACGCTCCGTGCCGCCGGTGACCCACTCAGAACCGGCGAGCGGAGGGAACTGGCCGGGAATGCCCATGCCATTGCCTTGATGGCAACCACCGCAGACGGCGTAGCCGGACGCGCCTTTTTTCATGGCGGTTTGGAAGGGGTCCATGGCGCCTGCGCCGCCACCACCACCGGGACGAGGATCAGGGGCGGCTGCAAAATTGAAAGGGTTGCTCGTGTTGAAGCTCCAGCCGCCAGTCATGATGCCCAGTTGGCCGCCGCCAACAATGCAAACGATGGCGGCGAGGAAGAAGACAAGCATGGACACGGGCTCGCGGCCGGCCTGCAAATCACCTTTTTCGCGCTTCACGGCGGCGTGAAGACGATCAAGATCGGTGCTGTCGGGTTGGAAGCTTGGGGAGGGGGCGCTCATGAAACGGGGGCTTTATTTCTTAGCGGGAGCAGGAGCGGCGGCCACAGCGGGCGCGACACTAGGGACGGGATGGTCCTTTTTGAGAGAAAGGAGGTAATCAACGAGCGCTTCGGCTTCGGGCGTTGGGACGATTTCCATACCAGCCTCAGCAGCGAATTTGCCGGAAAGCTTGATGTCTTTGTCAGCCACAGGACCTTGAGCAGTGCGGACAGTGTAGAGGCTCTTGAAAGCAGGCATGTTCGACCAATCGTGGAGCGAGCGCGGCGAGAAGAGCATCTGGTGGATGACTTCACGAGACGGGGCTCGCCAACCGTAATTGGTGAGGTCAGGTCCTGTGCGGACGATGCCGAGCGGGGCATACGGCTCTCCGAGGTAGTCGAGCAGGGTGTTCGAGCGGGTCGGGAGCGCAGGACGAGGCTCCTGATCCTGGCCAGAGCCTCTGCGCCAGCCGTCGAGAGCGAGCTGCGTGGGGCGGATCATCTGGGTGTGGCACTGGGCACAACCTTCGCGGGCGTAAATGATCTGACCCTGGCGGTTGATCGGAGCGGGCGGGTAGTAGCCCTCGACGCCGTCTTTGTCCTTGTCATAGGCGACCGGGGAGAGCGCTTGATATTTGAGGACAGGAATGATGATCAGGCACAGCCAAGGAAGACCAAAGCTGGCGATGAGGCCGAGGATGAAAGTGCGGAAGTTGCTCATGCGTGGGCGGCGTGAGGGGTGTCGTCATGCGCGGAGTGCAGCAGCGTCGGAGCGGAACTGCGGCGGCCAAGACCGGCCACCATGAGCATGAGGTGAATAAGGAACCAAATATTGGACCAGGTGATCAAGGTCCAGGCAATGGCGCGGGCGATGATGTAAGGACGGGCATTCAGCGCGAACTGCATGAAGTCCTGATCCCACATCTCGGGAGCGTTGAGGTCGCCACCCTGCTGCACACCAGCGACGAGGCTAGTCACGACGATGGTGGCGATGCCGTAGGTAGAGAACCAGAAGTGATTGCGGATCAGGCGAACGCTGAGCCATTCACAGCCGGAGAGGCGAGGCACAATGTAGTAGATGGCACCGAAGACGCTCATGCTGAAGAAACCATACACGGCGACGATCTGGAAACCGTAGCTGGCGTGGGTGAACTGAAGCGTGGCACCCGTGGAGTAGTTCGAGAGCAGCGCCAGGATCAGGCCCGAGATCGGATAGAAAAGCGCGCCCAGGAAGGTGAAACGCAGCGTCGGTGAGGTGGCGACGAGGTTGTGTTTGCCGAGCGTGGTGAGGTGGTGGTTTAAACCGACGACACCGACAGGAATGAGAAGCAGCGTGCCGGTCATAGCGCCAACGGAAGGCATCCAAGCAGGAAGAGGGCCACCCATGTATGCCTGCATTCCAGTCCAACCGCCGAGGATCGCGAGGGCCCAGAAGCCGAGTTTAGCGAGTTCAGCGCTAGCGATAGGCTGGCCGGTAATCTTCGGGATGAAGTAATATGCGGAGCCAAGAGCGACAGGAGTGAAGAAGAGGAGGATCAGGCCGTGAACATACCAAGCATTGATGCCAGCACCCAGAGCGCCGAGGCTTGGGATGCAGTGGAGGCAGACGTTGGCAGTGATGAAGATCCAAGGGAACCAGAAGCAGGCACCGAGTATGTACCAGGAGCTGACCATGAAGCCTTCAGGACGGTAAGCGCGGGCGAACATGTTCACCATCGGCCAAGCGAAAGTCAGGAAGGACACCAGCAGGATCGGCCAGACCCAACGGGGCATTTCCAACCACTGCATGGAGGTGTTGCCACCGAAGAGGATGCTCAGCAGGCCAAGGGTGACGGCGATGTTCCAGAACACGCCAGCCACATAGAGGAGGCTTTTGCCGCTCTTGAGTTCCTGACCAGAACGACGGGCCATGAGCCAGAGCATGACGCCCAGTCCAGCCTGAATACCCCAGCCGTAGATGAGAGCGTTGAGGTGAGTTGGCTGAAGGCGGCCAAACTGAAGCACGGGGCAGTCGCCGAGGAAGGACGGAGCGAAGAGTTTGATCGCGGCGAGCACTCCCAGGATGGTGGAAGCCATAAGCCAGAAGGCGCCGTTGAGGAAAAGGAACAGCACGGGGCCTTTGACCGACTTGTCGATCGCCGCACGGCGAAGGTTGTCAGCCTGGAGGTCCGAGTCTGCGGATGAGGGAGTCGTCTGCATCGTGGAGAGAAAAGGCCGTTACTTGGCAGGTGGGGTGGGAGCGGCAGCAGGAGCGGCCGGGGCTGCGGGAGCGGGCACGGAGGCGGCCGCCTGCTTCAGTTGCGTGGGGGAGCCGGGCACCACCTGGGTGCTGGGAGCGGGCTTGCGGGATTTCAGAAGTTCAAGCGTCTTGTCAAAGATCTGCCCCTTTTTGGCGGCGTCATTCAGGCCCATTTTAGCGACCAATTCGGTCTGCGCTTTGACTATCTCAGCAGTATTTGCGAGGCGCTCAGGAGCGCGGGGATCGACCTCACCGGGCTTGGCCAGATTCAAGAAAAAGGCGAGCAAAACGGCGAAGCTGGCGAAAGCGCCAAGCACCCACAGGAATGGGGAACCGGTCTTCGGGGATGTGGCAGCAGCGGACATGGGAGAGATCAGTTGATGACGTTGGCGGACTCGAGCAGACGCGGGTCGCGGCAAGGATACAGGCTGTAATTGGCCAGACTGCGGAGGAAAAGGAAACCAAGAGTGCCGATGACCGCAGCGAAGGCGACGACGTCACCGATCCAAGCTCCGTCCACCACCACGCCTACGCCAAGGGAGGGACCACGCTCAGGGATGATGTTCCAGTAAATGTCCACCACATGCATGAACAGAACCCAGAGACAGATGCCAATCATCACGGAAGGCTTCTTTTTCCGTGACTGCGACAGCAGGGCCAGGAAGGGGGCGATGAAGTGACCGATGACGATGAAGATGGACACATAGCGCCAGCCTTCAGTGTTACGCGTCAGGTAGAAGCGCGTCTCCTCGGTGATGTTGGCATACCAGATGAGGAAGTATTGGCTGAAGGCAATGTAAGCCCAGAAAACCGTGAAGGCGAAGAGCAGCTTGCCCATCAAGTGGTAGTGCTCATCCGTGACGACCTTTTTCAAGTAGCCGAGGCTGCGCAGCCAAGTGACGAGAAGAATCGTGACAGCCATGGAAGACCAAGCGCAGCCAGCGAAGATGTAAACGCCCCACATGGTAGAGAACCAAGCGTAGTCAAGGGTCTGGACCCAATCGACGGCGGCGAAGGTGATCGTCAGAGCGAAGAAGAGCAGCCAAGTGCAGGAGAACTGACGGGCCTTGATAGTATGCTTGATGTCACCATCGGAATCCTGCATTACCGACTTCGAGCGCAGCTTGCTGGCAATGAACCACAGAACGAAAAAGTAGAAGAAGAAGCGGCTGTACCAGCTAAAGGCGGAGGAGATGTTCAGGTAGCCAAACTTGGCAGTCAGGACATGCAGATGGGGATTGCTGTCCGCCATATGATGCAGCGCGTCATAGACGCTTGTGCCAGCCTCCTGAGCATGATGAGCAGCTTCGCGGTGATGATTCATCCACTCATAAAGCGGCTTTTGCACCGCAGGTATCAGCAGCGGGAGACACAGGATCGCCAATGGCAGGATCATGTTCGCGAGCTGCTCCCAGAGACGGCGGATCGCCACGCCCCAGCCGGAGTTCGAGGCATTGTGCAGCATGACCCAGAAGCAGCCACCGCACACAATGGTGAAAGCAAAGAAGACCGCGAAGAGCCAGGAATAGGCAAAGGTGTCTGTCTTGGTAAAGAACAGGAAGGCGGAGCCCAGAAGGCCGAGCGCACCGATGCCACCGAGGGCGCTGATGAGCTTTCCGCCTTTGGCGGGCTCGAACTTCTCTCCGCCTTGCGGTAGATCTTCAAAAGTGACGTGGTGATGACCCATGTTGGAAAAGCGCGCGGGTTACTGGACGGAGACGTTGCCCTCTTTCACGGCCACCTGGAGGGCACGGATGTAAGAGACGATGGCCCAGCGGTCACGGACGGTCAGATTGCCGCCGTAGGAGCCCATGAGGCCCTTACCGTTGGTGATAACATCAAAAATGGCACCGTCGGGGCGATAGGCCGCCACGTTGGCCGGGTCCATGGAACCGGCCTGATGGAAATTGAAGGCGGTAAGAATGCCATACTTGGAGGTGACACCCTTGCCATTGCCGGAAGCGGCGTGACAGACAGCACAATAAATCTCGTATTGGCGCTGGCCACGCTCGATCAGCGCCTTGCCTGCCACCAGTTCAGCAGGCAAACCATCGCCGTAGAAGTCGCCGATCTTGCCGGTGCTGTAATAGTCCACGCCATTTGTGAAACCGTATGAATCAGGCTTGGCATCCGGGGAGGAAGCAGGCTTGGCAGGCACTTCGAAGCCCATGGGCACCGTGTTTTTCACAGGCAGCCGGGCACCCACGCCATCGGCAAAAAAGTCATTTTTCACCTGATACTTCACCTTCGCTTGGTGATCCATGTCCGGGAAGATCTCGATCGGTGGCAGCTCACTCTTGCTGCCGCGTGTGCCGAATGCCGCGACAACGATCGCGGCGACAAAGGCGTAACTGAGGAAGAAGTATTTCAACATGGCAGGGCAACGGGAGGCCGTTCGGGAGCTTGTGAAAAATTTCACAAGGAGACGGAGAGTAAAAACTTGAGCAACGATTGCAAGGACGAATTCTTTTTTTGTCCGCGCCTTTTTCAACATTCATTCAGCCATGCCATTGAGAATAACTTTTGGGCCAGTCTTACGCGCTTTCGGCTTCCGTTTACATGGTGCGTTGTCAGAAGGTCTGATCGTTTCCAGTTTCTCCATCTCAGCCATTAATTGGAAGCCAAAACAGCGTCACGGGCACCCATACTTTTCGCGCCTGGGGAAGTTTCCTTTGCCAGCCGTGGACACTCTGCTAGCATCTCCCCCCCATGAATCCCGAGGCGCAAAATTTGGTAGCGGCAGGTAAAATCTCCACCGCAGACGCAGAAAAACTATCCCAGCTCGAAGCTGGAACCTTCGTCCTGCACAAAAGCTGGGGCGTCGGACGTGTCTCCGAGTGGGACTTCGTCGGCGGAGATCGCTTGATCATCAATTTCGAGGGCAAGCCCGGCCATGCCCTCAAACTTGGCTTTGCCATCACCAGCCTTGAAGTCCTGCCAGACACCCACCTCATGTCCCGCCGCCTTGCCGAGCTGGACGTGCTGAAGGAGATGGCTAAGAAAAACCCCACAGGCCTCGTCGAGCTAGCTCTCCAGTCCAGTGGTAACAAGATGTCTCTCGATCAACTCGAAGGCCTGATCAAACCTCACATCATCGCTGAGTCCGATTACAAGAAGTGGTGGGAAGCCACCAAAAAGGTTCTCAAGGCAGCGCGTCACATCGTCGTTCCCTCCAAGCGCCAAGACCCGCTCGTCCTGCGTGATTCCGGCGAAAAGCCAGGAACCGTCATGGTCAAAGAGTATCAGTCCAAGCGCGACCTCAAGGGCAAGCTCGGCGTCCTCGGCCTCATTCAGAAAGACCTCGACCTCTTTGAAGACCCTGCCAAAGAGCTGATCCCCGTCTTCCAAGACATCTCAGACACCGTCCGCAAGGCTTGGCGCCTGCATTTGAAAGAGAGTCTCCAGCTCCTCCTAGCTCGCGATGAAATCATTGATTCCATCCCCGAAGGCACCCCACCGCTCGGTTCATTCAAGGCCTCCGACCTCGTTAGTGAAGCCCGCACACTCATCGCTGAGAACGTCGCTGGACTTCCCGCAGCCCTTTACGGCCGCCTCTACCGCGCCTTCCCTGCCGCCTTCCCGGATCGTGGTTGGGTCACCGAACTTCTTAACCACCTCGCTCGAACTGGCGGGCGCGCCGTGGGAGAGATCGCCACCGTACTCGATGCTAATGGAGAGATCGAAGCCCTCGCCGAATACCTAAAAAAAGCCGTCCGTAACCGCACACTTAGCCAAGATCTTCTCATCTGGATCTGCAAAGAGCGAGCCGGACTCGCCAAATCCGTCTTCAGCATCGATCTCGGCCATGCCGTGCTCGACGCCGTGGAAAATGACGCTGTCAGTGGCGGTCCTAAGCGCGCTGGTCGTCTCGAAGACGCCATGTCCGCCGATAAAACCCTCGTCGGCGAACTCATGGAGGACACCGACCTCGAACTCGTCTCCCTCTTTGCCAAACGTCTGCTCAACACCACCGCCTTTGACGAACTCACCCGCCGCTCCCTCATGGCCCGAGTCATCAAGGCTCGCCCCGAGATGGAGTCCCTCATGGTGGACAACAATTCCGGCTCACGCGAAGACAACAGCCTGATCGTCTCCTGGGAAAGCCTTGAGAAGAAAAAGGCCGAACTCAACGAGCTCACGACCGTCAAGATCCCGCACAACAAATCCGAGATCCAGATCGCCCGCGAAGAAGGCGACCTTCGTGAAAACGGCGGTTACAAAGCCGCCCGCGAACAGCAGACCGTGCTCAACCGCATGAAGGACGAACTCGAACGTGACGTGGGCCGCGCCCGTGG
>JBILPY010000775.1:0-2845 GCA_044373575.1 Prosthecobacter sp.
CCCGCCGCGCGAACTGCCCTTTTATCATCTGCCTGTACTGATGCAGGAAGTCCTGGACTATCTCCAGCCGGCCCCCGGAAAGCTCATCTTCGATGGCACACTGGGCGGCGGCGGTCACACAGAAGCGCTGCTCCAGCACGGCGCACGCATCGCGGCGATGGATCAGGATGATGAAGCGCTCGGTCATGCTACAGAGAGACTCAAAGGCTACTCCGACCGCTTCTGTGCGCTGAAAGGCAACTTCCGCGACTTCCCAGCCGTGCTGACCGAGGCTGGCGTCGGAGGGCTGGATGGGATGCTCATCGACATCGGAGTCAGCAGTCGCCATCTCGATGCCGCTGAGCGCGGCTTCTCCTTCGCCAAAGATGGCCCGCTCGACATGCGCATGGACACGAACGCGCCGCTGAAAGCGAGCGATATCGTCAACACCTGGGCGCAAGAGGACATCGAGCGCGTTTTGCGTGAAAATGCCGAGGAGCAGAACGCCCGCCGCATCGCCCGCGCCATCTGCCAGGACCGAGTGAAGACGCCCTTCACCACCACGCTGCAACTCGCCGAGATGATCGCCCGCGTTTGTCCGAAGACCGGTAAGAAGCATCCTGCCACACTCACCTTCCAAGCCCTGCGTTGTGAGGTGAACTCCGAGCTGTCCGCCCTCCGTGAGTTCCTCGCCTCTGCGCCGAAGTGGCTGAAACCCGGCGGACGTCTCGTGGTCATCAGTTTCCACAGCATCGAAGACCGCATCGTAAAGCAGGCCTTCCACAACTACGCCGCCCCTTTCCTTGACCGACCCGAATGGCCCGCTCCGAAGCCGAATCCAGCCTACAGCCTCCGACTCCTGACGAAGAAACCCGTCGAAGCCAGCGAGCAGGAACTGCAAGTGAATCCCCGCGCCCGAAGCGCACGACTGCGCGCCGCCGAGCGACTCCCGTGATGAAACGCAACCACTACCGCAACAAGATCGGACTGCCTGTGCTCACGGCAGTCCTGATCCTGTGTGGTGGCGTATTGCTGGCTGCACTCAGCGTCGTGGTGAACAAAAATCGTGTCGCAGCACTCGCCGAGCAGCAGCGTCAGGTGGAGCAGGAGATGAAGCTCCTGAACATCGAGATCACCAACCTCGAAAGGAAGATCGACCAGATGCTCGATGGCCCCCGCGTGCAGCCCGTCCTTCAGGCGAAGGGCACCTGGCTGCAAAAGATCAATGCCAGCCCCGAAGCCCGGGTGCTGATCCAGATCAAGCCCATCCCAGCCGCGAAAGCCGTGGCTCAAAATGAAGTGACGTCCCCGCCATGATGCCCACTCCCACCCAGCGCCAGATCCGTCGTGACCGCCCGCTCGTCAGGCGCATGTTACTGACGACGTGCCTGCTCACCCTCGGCTTCTCCGCCGTGGTCTGGCGGCTCTACGATCTGCATTTGAAACGCGGCCCGACGCTCGCCGAGATGGCCTCCGCGAAGTTCCGCGAGATCCGTCCGCTGCCTGCGCAGCGCGGCTCCATCAAGGACAACAGCGGGCGTTACCTGGCCTATGATGAAGAGATCTTCGATCTCAGCACCAACCGCGTGCATTTGAATGAGCCCCCCACCGTGAAGCTGGCACTTTCAAAAGTGCGCAAGGTCGGTGTACGTGACCTCACCCGAGAGATGAGTGACGTCCAGATCATTGCCGCGTATCAGGAGCACATCGCCACGGTCATTGCTCCAAAGCTCGGAATCAGTTTTGATGAAGCGCTGCTCAAATTGCACTCCAAAGAGCAGATCGAAGTCTTGGCTGAGAAGATGAACGAAGACCAGGCCAAAGAGTGGAAAAAGCTCCTTGATGAGCAGTTCATCAAGGGAGTGTATGTGAAGTCCACGATTCGCCGCCACTACCCCACGGAGAATCGCCTCGCACTCATTGTTGGCGGCGTCGAGGATGGCAAAGGCGGTGTTCGTGGTGTCGAAATAACCCAAGAACAAACACTGCGAGGAACACCCGGCAGCATCGAAGTCGAGCACGACAAATATGGTCGTGAACTTCCCCTCTACCGCGGTGAGGTCAAAGATCCCGTCCACGGGCGTGACATTCATCTCACCATCGACATGCAGATCCAGGATGCCGTTGATCGCATCGTCGAGCAGGCAAATCTCCAATGGAGACCTAACAAGATCATGGCCGTCGTCACCGAAGTCGCCACTGGCTCCGTGCTCGCCATGAGCTTCCGCCCAGATCATGATCGTAACACGCCAGCCTCCACGAACTGGAAGAACCTCGCCATCTACGAGCCATACGAACCCGGTTCCACCTTCAAGGTCGTGGCCTTCACGGGCGCGCTCGACTCCGGCAAAATCTCCACTGGGACACATATTGACTGTGAGCTCGGCGACTACATTGACCCTGTCTTCAAAGTGCCGCTGCACGATTTGAAATCACAGGGCACTGTGCCTGTGACGGATGTCTTCAAATTCTCCAGCAACATCGGCACATTCAAGGTGTACAAGCGCATCGGCCAGGAAACCTTCCTCGACTATGTGCGTCGCTTTGGGTTTGGCCGCCTCACGGGTATTGAGCTTAATGGGGAAAGCGATGGCTACATCAACGAGAAGACATGGTCGAACGCCACGCACTCACGTTTCCCCATTGGTTACGAGGTGAACGTCACACCCATCCAGATGGCCATGGCTTACGGTGCCATCGCCAATGGCGGCATCCTCATGAAGCCACGCCTAGTGGACCGGATCGTCAGTGATGGCGGGCGTAAAGAGGAGATCATTCCGCCAGCTGTTGTCGGCCAAGTTTGCAAAGGCCAGACGGCCAAAATCATGCGTGATCTGCTTGAGCTCGTCGTCGAAGAAGGTACCGG
>JBILPY010000687.1:0-2845 GCA_044373575.1 Prosthecobacter sp.
GAAACCAGCCGCCAGGAGGTGGTGGATGGCCAATAGGAATGACGATGCGCATTGGCGGCCAGAGCGGTGGCGGCGGTGTGTCAGGAACAGGAACGAGCGGCGGTGGAGGCTCCGGCGGTGGAGGTGGAACGGCGGCGACGGCGCTCTTGGTGCCTGATTTCCAAAGTGGGATCTCCGTGGCAGTGACCGGAGTGCGCACGACTTCGCCGAGGTCATCAAAATGCGCTGAAGGCGTGAGCCAGACGGCGGATAGCGTGGCTTTGTCATCGGGCTGTGCATCGCTGTCATAGATGGGTTTGCCGTCGGCTTCGATGCTCAGTCGGCGGATCTGGGCGCGGTCGGGGATCTTTTGAGCACGGGCTCCGCTGCCGATGATGCCCAGACTTGGCCTGGCGAGCGCTTCCAGCGTCAGGGGATTCATTGCCAACTCGAAGTCGGCGATCTCGTAGTGCTGCGGCTTGGTTTCATCGCGCAGGGGATCGGCTTCCGAAGTGAGCAGGAACTTCCGCGCGCCTGCCTGGAGGTAGAGCGGGCAGCGGGTGCCGGATTGCGGAGCGTCGCGGGTTTCCAGAGAGACTAGGATGCTGGAGACCTTCGTTCCTGAAACGGGCGCGGGTTTGAAACCGACACTCGACTCCTCCCACCACGGGAATGAACCCGTGACGCGTCCGCTGAGGGAGCGCACCTGGGCGTGTTCGAGACGAAGCGCACTCTTTTCAGCCTCCGTCAGCTCGGGTTTGCTGAGTTTGGCTTCATAGGCAGGGAGTACCTTCATGAGGTTCTCGCGACTGGAGGCCAGCTTTTCCTGCGGGCGGGCATCCACAAGACCGTTCGCGGCGAAGAGCTTGCCATTCACCTCGATTCGGTAGCCTGCGAGCGTCCAATCCGTGCGCCCCTGGGAGGCAAAACCGATGCGCTGGAGATCGCCACAGGTCACGCCGGCGAGAAGCTGTGAGGTTGTGTGCAGGACATCATCTCCAGGCGCATCCGCCGCTGTGGTGAACTCAAACGTGGCCATCTGGCCCGGCTGGATGGCATCGCCCTCGACCGAAGATTTCTGCGGAAACGCCGCGAAGGAGGGCTCGCGCCGGGCGCCACCGAGCGGGTAGAGCCGCAGGGGGAAACCGAGCCCGAGATGCACGTCCACAGGCTCGCTAAGCGTCGCGCCATCTTTGCCGATACCGAGGGTGATCTTTATGGACTCCACCGCCTCATCCGCCGGCAGGCTGCCCATCTCAAAAGGCGTGCGAGGAAGCCCGCGATGCTTGATGACCGGCATCTGATCTGGGGCAGCAGCGATATCCGGTGCCGCAGCGGGAGCGGTGACCTGAGAGAGGATCGAAGGATTGATCTTCGTCACATAAAGCGCGCCCGCGCCGATCAAGCCTCCCAAAAGGAGCCCCAGCATCACCCCTCCCCAACGGGAGGGCGGTTTGGCAGCAGGGGCAGGATCATTCGGCAAACCGTCTCTCATAAAGCAATCGGGCTGAGTTCAAGCTGACCACGCAGACACTCGACCTGCGCTGGAATCACACAAGATTAGCCAAATCCATGCCTTAAAGGCAATGCCAAATTGATAGAACGTAAATCGAACTTCCAAGTTCGCTCACTGGAGGTGTGGCGAGGCCTGAGATCCAACTTGGAAGTTCGATCTACATCCACACTGATCTTTCGATCAGTTGTTCTTCAGCACCTCGATGAA
Source organism: Prosthecobacter sp. (assembly GCA_044373575.1). Lineage (GTDB taxonomy): Bacteria > Verrucomicrobiota > Verrucomicrobiia > Verrucomicrobiales > Verrucomicrobiaceae > Prosthecobacter. The sequence continues at coordinate 1,703 of JBILPY010000687.1, forward strand.
CGCCTCTTGCGGGATGTTCACGCGGCCGATGGACTTCATGCGCTTCTTACCTTCCTTCTGCTTCTCGAGCAGCTTGCGCTTACGGCTGATGTCACCGCCGTAGCACTTGGCGGTCACGTCTTTGCGCAGGGCGCTGATGCTCTCACGGGCGATGACTTTACCACCGATGGCGGCCTGGATGGCGACGACGAAGAGCTGCTGCGGGATGACTTCTTTTAGTTTGGCGCAAAGCTGGCGACCTCGGCTCTCGGCCTTGCTACGATGGACGATGCAGGAGAAAGCATCCACGGGCTCGCTGGCAATGAGGATGTCCATCTTCACCAGCTCGGCGGCCTGTGTGCCCGCGTGTTCATAGTCCATGCTGCCGTAGCCGCGCGTGATGGATTTGAGCTTGTCGTTGAAGTCCACGAGGATCTCGTTCAGCGGCAGGACGGTGTGCAGGAGCACGCGGCGGTCATCGAGCGTCTCGGTGTTGTTCACCTGGCCGCGCTTGTCCATGACGAGCTGCATCATGTCGCCGATGTGCTCGTTCGGAATCATGATGTTCACCTTCACGATGGGCTCGCGGATCTCGTCGATCTCATTCGCAGGCGGGAGGAAGGTCGGGTTGTCCACCTGGATCTCTGTGCCATCAGTCTTCCTCACGTCGTAAATGACAGATGGGTAGGTGGAGATGACATCCATGTTAAACTCACGGCGCAGGCGCTCCTGGACGATCTCCATGTGCAGGAGGCCGAGGAAACCGCAGCGGAAGCCGAAGCCGAGCGCGGCGGAGCTTTCTGCCATGAATGTGAAGGCGGCGTCATTGATCTGGAGCTTGCCGACGGCGAGCTTCAGGGCCTCGAAGTCATCCGTGCTGACGGGATAAATACCGCTGAAGACGAGCGGGTGGATCTCTTTGAAGCCGGGCAGTGGCTCGGGTGCGGGCTTGCGGGTCTCGGTGAGCGTGTCGCCGATCTTCACGTCAGCGGTGGTTTTGACGTTGGCGATGATGTAGCCGACATCTCCTGCCTCCAGCTTTTCACAAGGCACCATCTTCGGGCGGAAGGTGCCGAGGTCTTTGATTTCAGAGTCGTTGCCGGAAGCCATCAAGCGCACCTTTTGACCGCGAACGATCGTGCCCGACATGACGCGGATATAACT
>JBILPY010000126.1:0-9237 GCA_044373575.1 Prosthecobacter sp.
GATACACACCCGGTGCGCCGAGTGCTCGGAGCCGGGTCATTTGAGATTCGTTTTGTCCGGCAGAGCCGAGGAAGACCTGCATGTCGGCCTCAGTTGGCAAGGTTGGCAGCATGGCGATGAGCGTGTCGAGCTTCTGAAGACTGGTCTCGATGACGATGTAGCGCGGATGTGCGGACGTGGGGCCATCAGCGGCGACAAGTTGCTCGAGTGTCACGGGAGGTATCGCAGCCGGAGTGGGCACGGCGGGTCTGGGTGGAGCGGGTGCGGGGATGAGAGTTTTGGTATCCAGGTGCTTCTGCGTGAGCTGGCGGAACCACAAGGGCGCGTCGGGCATCTTGGTGAGTTCTTCGAGCTTCACGCGTTCGCTGGCTGAGGGGGGCGAGGCGAGTTTGGAAACGAAGCTCCAGTGATGAATCCAGCCCACTTGCGCACTGCTGCTGGTGCGAGTGAGGTCGAGCAAAGCCAGCCATTGCTCGGGCGTGCCTTGTTTCGGAGCGGTGCTGGCCGAGAGGTGCTTCAGGACCTGGGTGTAGATCTCGGTGGCGAGCACATCCGGCATCTCGGGCAGGCCACGGAAGGCAAAGACGGACTTGCTCCAGGCCTCCTTCGCGCGGCTGAGGGCCACGAGAGCTGCGCTTTGCACTTCATGCGGATCTTCGCCGGACCACTGCGGGTCACGCACGCCCTGCTGGACGACTCTTTGCCAGGAACGAAAGTGGGTGATGAGGTCGGTGAAGTCATTCTGCGTGCGCGACGGCATCGTGATGTCGGCGAGGCGCAGCGGCTCGCGGCTCGCGGACAAGATTTGCTTTAAAGCTTCTTTGTGAGCCTCGACGAGCGCTTCGTCGGCCTCGGCTTTGAGCCAGCTTTTGGTCTCTGGCAGATTGAGGCGATGCTTGAGCCAGAGGTCATCGATGGTCTTGACCAGACTGATGGCGCTTTCGGCGCTGGATGGGCGGGCGGAGGGCAGTTTCGGCAGGAAAACGAACGCGCTAATGCCTGCCGCAGCAATGACGAGCGCGAAGGCGATGATGGGCCATGGGGAACGGCGTGGCTGCTCTCTTGGTTCGGCAAAGATGGGCGGCAGCGGGTTGCTCGGGATGGCGGTGGCGGTCTGCTGCTGGCTGGGCGTCGGGCGGAGGACGTTGGTGCTCGGAGAGGCAATGGGCGCTGCTTTGATTTCGGGCAGCTTTGGTGTGGGCAGTGACTGCGGAGCGGTAAGATCAAAGGTGGTGCGCACGGCTCCTTCGATCTGCTGACGCAGTGGAGAGTTGTGGCTCAAGGCAAGCCAGCGCAGTTCGGCGAGGTCGTCGGTGGGCTCCAGATGCGTGGTGAAGCTGACGAGCCAGGCCGCGGTGCCGCCGATGGTTTGCAGGGACTCCTGGAAGAGATCGAGAGCGCCGTCCTCGCCCGGCAGGAGCAGGAGACAACGCTGAGCCTGAGCGGGAAGCAACGCGTTGTTGGCATTGCCGGTGACTCTTTGCCAAGCACCACTGGCTGTGCCGGGGCGGAAGCTGGTGAGGGAGATCTCTTCACTCGGCTCGAAGAAGCGTGGGGACTCGCTCCAAGTCGTGAGCCAGCGCATTTGCTTCAAGACATCTGCCGGTGTGATGCCTGCCTCAGCCGCAGCGCGAGCCTCGCGGGCATCGGCGATGAGGTGATGCGCGAGATGATTCGTTCGGCCCGTGTAGTCCGAGCCAGCATCGCGAATGCAGCTCAGCACATGGTAGCTAGCGGCTCCGGCATGGATGATCCGATGACTCAGCACCACGCGCCGTGTGCTCAACCCCGACAATCGCGCGAACTGCGAAACGCGCTCCACCGAAGCCACCAGCAGCCCACTTACCGCACGATGCCGCGCCACCGTGCCAAAGCCGGTGCGGCCCGCTTCGAGAAGGCGGGGGGCGGAGGTGTAGAGGAGCTGGGAGGACATGGAGTTAGGAATGACGAATGACGAAGACCGAATGACCAAGGAATGACGAAGGTCGAATGACAAAGGGCACTCGGACTTCGGGTTTCGTCATTGGGGTTTCTTTCGTCATTCGGGAATTAGGAATTCGTCATTTCGCGATCACCACTTCAGGAGCAAGCTGCGAAAGCACCCAAAGCGATGGCACTTCGACCTGTTTTGGCTGGATGCTTTGCGGGTCGGGGCCGATGCGGACGTGGCCTTCGCTGTCCGTGAACTGCACGGGGGAACAGCCGAGGGGGCTGATGGGGAAGTAGGCGACGTTGGAGGAGATGGCCTCGGCATTCGCGACGATGGCGGGGCAGAGTTCGAGGAGGAGTTCGCGGAGGCGGTCGGAGTTTTGGCGGACGTTTTCGAGCAGTAGCGCGCCTTTTTCTACGCAGGGCAGGAGCGGGGCATCGCCGAGCAGATGCACCCAGGTATCGCTCTTGCCGACCATGACGGCGAATGGGGTGTCGATGGTCTGGCGGGAGTCGAGGCCGAGCACGTTTTTGATGCGGACTTCGGTTTCGGCGAGGATGACGTCTTGCTGATCGAGTCGGCGACTCTGGATCTGTGGATCACGAATGCCGCGCAGGCGCTGGCGGAACTCGGTATTATGCAGCGGATCGAAGAGGAAAAAGATGCCGGAGGCCACGGCGATATGCTGCGCACCAGGAGAGTCGGCGCTGTTGCGTGTGGGCTCGAAGTGCTCGCCTGCGTTGTCATAGAAGACGAGGGCGAAGTCGGTGTCGTGGGCTCGGCTGCGGGTGAGTTTGAAAACGAAGGGCTTTGGCAAACGAACTTTGCGGCCTTGGCGCGGGAGGGTTTCGTAAAGCATGCCTTCGAGCTCCGTTTTCGCCAGGAAGGCATCCTCCGGCGTGGAGGCGGAAAAGAGCTGCGTCCGCATCTGCGTGAGGATCACGTTCTCCGAGGGATCGGCATCGCGGAAGGTGACGCCGAAGTTCTGGTAAAGGCTGGTCTGGAGGGTGCGGGTCAGCACGCTGAGGTAGTAGCTTTTGCCCGATGATGGCGCGCCGACGATGCTGAAGATGTGATGCGGCGTGTCCATGAAGCCGGGCGGCAGCTTCCGGCGGCAGTGTGGGCAGGCGAGATCAGGCGCGGCAAGGCCCATGGCATCGAGCGCCTGGCCACGATCATTGAAGCGGGTGGCGTGGAAGCGCTGCATCGCGTCCTCGCCGAGGACGGAGTCGCCGCGCAGGGTTGCGTGGATGGCGATATTCATGGCATCACCACGATCAAACTTGAACCAACAGGTCGGGCAGGTGAACTCGCCGTACTCGACATTCACAGGCTCTGAATGCACGGCTTGCACGAGATCCTCGGCAGTGCCAGAATCAGCGACGCGCTCGGGGAAGATGTGGCGGATGTCTTTGACGAAAAACCCCACGTCACGGAGCCCGGCGGGCATGGCGATGTTGTCTTCGGCCTCTTCCGCAGTCTGGCGGCGGAGGTGGTCTCCCATCTCGTTGTGATCAAAGGGGCCATACCACTGGCGGGCGCTAGCATCGTAAAAGTGCCAGTGCATGTTACCCTCGAAGTCACTCCATTCGGAAGCATCGGCGAGCGCCTTGAAGGCGAGCGCTTCACCATTCGAGAGGAGGGTGTGCTCCTCGCCAAGTTGGAGAGTGAATTGCGTGCCCGGCGCGCCGTCGACGAGAGAGGCACCCGCACTGTCGGCATGGAGCGTGACTTCAAAGAGGTCGCCGCGCTGCTGGATGGTGCCGAGCACAGGCGGGCAGGTGGGCGAATGCGTGCGGAAGTCGGCGGCAGCGCTCGCGCCTAGAATGAAAGGCGTGGCGGCGACGATCGCGCGCTCACCGGTGGCGCAGTTCAGGATGCCGACGCGGGGAGCGGACGAGCGAGGACGAAGGCTGGTCATGACTTGGGGGGATTTTTCGTGGGCTTACCAAGACCTGTCTCAGATTCGCCGGATGCTGACGAGTCTATTTTGGATGCGACGACATGAGTTGTCTGGGGGGAATGTGTTAAGGGAGTGTAAAAGCAGGGAACGCAGAACACGGTGATAGCTTCAGGATTGGCGCTGCGTTTGGGAGCGGCCATGAATCGTGCCTTTGTCCTTTGTTTGTTGTCGTTGATGTCCTTGCACGCCGCTTTGTCGGCTGAGATCGCAGGGAAGAAGCCGAATATCCTCTTCATTTTGACGGATGATCAGGGCTACGGTGACCTCTCGGCGCATGGGAACCCGGTGCTGAAGACGCCGAATCTGGACAAACTGCGCGGCGAGAGCGTGCGCTTCATCGACTTCATGGTCAGCCCCACCTGCGCTCCGACGCGCAGTGCGATCCAGACCGGGCGGCATGAGTTTCGTAATGGCATCACCCACACGATTCTGGAGCGCGAGAGGATGGACCCGAAGGCGGTGACGGTGGCTCAGGTGCTGAAGTCAGCGGGTTACACGAACGGGATCTTTGGCAAATGGCACCTCGGTGATGAAAAGGCGTATCGCCCCACGAGCCGTGGCTTTGATGAGCAGTTCATCCATGGCGGCGGCGGTATCGGCCAGAGCTACCCAGGGAGCTGCGGCGATGCGCCGGGGAACCTGTATTTCAATCCGGCGATCCTGCACAATGAGCGCTTCGTGAAGACCGAGGGCTACTGCACGGATGTGTTCTTTGCCCAGGCGGCAAAGTGGATCGAGTCGGTGAAGGGGAAGACACCTTTCTATTGTCACATCTCCACGAATGCACCGCACGGACCCTACATCGCGCGGCCAGAGGACCGGAAACTCTACGAGGGTAAAGGTCTCGGTGCAGACACGGAGAACTTCTTCGGCATGCTGCACAACATCGACGAAAACGTGGGCAAGCTGATGGCAAAGCTCGACGAGTGGGGCATCGCCAAGGACACGCTGGTGGTCTTCATGAATGACAACGGCGGCACCGCTGGCGTGAAGGTTTTTAATGCTGGAATGCATGGATCGAAGGGCAGCCCGTGGATCGGCGGTACTCGCGCCTGCTCCTTCTGGCGCTGGCCGGGCACGCTGACTCCGGCCGATTGTGGAGCACTGACGGCTCATATTGATGTGTATCGCACTTGGGCAGGACTGGCCGGGGCAAAGCTCAGCGCCGAATCGGAAAAGCAGGCCGAAGGTCGCAGCCTGATCCCGCTCCTGGAGAATCCGCAGGCGGCCTGGGAAGACCGCTCCCTCTTCAGCCACACCGGCCGCTGGCCGAAGGGCAGCGATTATCAGGCCGCGAAGGCGCGGAATGCAGCTCTGCGCACGACTCAGTATCATCTCGTCAGCGAGGCTCAGGCCCCTGCGAAAGCAAAGGCCAAAGGCGGCGCTGCAAAGTCCGGCTGGCAGCTCTTTGATGTCAAAGCCGACCCTGGTGAGACGAAGGACATCGCTGCCGAAAAGCCAGACGTGATGAAGCAAATGTTGGCGACCTACGATGCCTGGTGGGACTCCCTGGCCGGTCAGATCGACCTCAATGAAAAGGCCGTGGGCCCCAAGCTGAACCCCTTCGCCGAAGAATACTGGGCGCAGTTCGGCGGCGGGCCGAGCGAGCAAGACCTGAAGCGCATGGACCCTCAGGCGGCGTTCACTTTCGAAACGAAGCGGGCGAAGAAGAAATGATCTGTGCTAGCCTCTAAGGATGCCTTTCCTCCGCTGCCTGATCCTGTCTCTGCTCGCCTGTGCCATTTCGCAGGCGCATCAGGTGCCGAACATGACGATCGAGGCGACGTTTGAGGCTTCGGGGAGCTTTGAACTGAAGGTGAATTTGGACCCGAGGGTGTTTCTTTCGTCGATCCCGACTTCGCTGCCTCCGGTGGCGGCGGACTGGTATTTGGAACAGTCAGCGGAGCAGGTGAAGGTCACCTTTGTGCAGGCGCTGGAGCATTTGCAGAAGCATGTGGAGGTGCGCTTCGGCGGGAAGGTGCAGCCGCTGGCGGGCATGACCTTTGTGGCGATGGATGGAGCGACGAATCAGCCGGTGACGGCGGAGACGGCAGAGACGCATTTACTGGGAACGTTGCGAGGTACGGTGCCGACTGGGGCAGGGGAGTTTGTGCTGGGTTTTGCCCGCGAGGCGCAGGTGAGTCTGATCCTGCTGCTGAAGACGCCGGAGATGGCGGAGCCGAAAGTGCAGGTGCTTTTCCCTGGGGAGAGCAGCCGTGCCATTCAGGTGCCGACAAAGCCCGCCGCTGTGATTCCCCCAAGTCCGCCTCAGCGACGGGACATCGAGTGGCTGGGATGGCTGGCGGGAACCGTCGTGGTCGCTGGTGCGATCTGGTGGCTGGCGACGAGGCGGAAGCGGTGAGGCCAGAGGATGTGGGCGGTGGTGAGCAGGGTGAAGTAAAAATGCGCATCCATGACGCGTCCCTGGGCGATGGGTGAGTAGGCGAGCATGGCCAGCACGGCGTAGGCGGCCTTTCCCCCGCACATGAGGCTGCGGAGGGCGGGACCGTAGAGGGTGAGCAAATAGACGATCAGTCCGACGACTCCCATCTCCAGCCACATGGCGACGTATTCATTGTGCGGAGCCCAGCGGGTGGAGGCGGCGCCGACGCCATGCCCGGCGATGGGCTTTTGCAGCACGGCCTCCCAGGCATCGGCGAGATCTTTGACGCGCTCGGGGGACTTCAGCTTGTCGAAGTCGAGGGTGTAGATGGCTTCGAGGCGGTCAGCGGTGTTTTTGTCCTTCTGGATGCCTTTCGTCGTGCGCTGCTCCATGATGGCAAATCCGACGCCGAGGAGCGGCAGCATGGCGGCACCACAAAGCAAAAGGAAGCCGAGATGGCGACGGGCATTCAGGAAGATGTAAGTGCCGCAGAGTACGGCATAAATGGCCATACCGCTGCGTCCATAGGTGAGAGCGACGCCTGGCATGGCGGCCACGATGAGGGCGACATTCCAGCGGAAATTCCGGACGAGCGCAAAGCAGATGCCCAGGCACTGGCAGAGGACGATGGGCGGGGAATTGGGGTGGCCGTTAAAGCCGCTGAATCGTCCAGGAATACTGGTGAACTTCGCCACACCGAGGAACTCGGCGATGGAGGAGCCGCTGGTGAGCAGAATGGTGAGGATGGCGGCCCAGCGCATGGCTTTCAGCCCCTGCGGACAGGCGAGGAGAGCCAGAAAGGAAACCACGATCATGAGGACGCGCAGGTTGTCCATGATGATCGTCTGCGTGAAGGAGCAGGTGAAGCGGTTCAGCAGCAGGGGATCGAGGAAGCGGATCAGCGGCAGGGTGGACAAGAGTAACGCAGGCAGGCAGAAACGCGGTCGGCTCAGGGCGCAGACACCCAGGCACATCAGGAATACCAGCGGGGTGAACAGGCTGGGTTTTAGCGGCGAGATGCCCGCATTGTAAGTGCCGATCACCACATCGGCGACCAGCAGACCCGCGCAGGTCCCACAGGCCCAGATGGTGAGCCAGTCGAGATGCTTTTGGAAACGAGGGGACATGAGATCGGAGCGCTAGTTGAGGAAGAATAAGCGGATAAATTATTGATTCTATAGATTTTATAATTAACTTCTCTGAATGTCAGGTTCTCCATCCCTTGCGCTGATCGTTCCAGCCTACAACGAAGCACTCACCATTGTCGAGGTGATCCGCCGCTTCCATGCGGCTCTGCCGCAGGCGGAAATCGTGGTCGTGGATAACCGCTCCTCGGACAACACGGGCGATCTCGCCCGCCAGACGCTGGCCGAGTGTGGTGCCCATGGCCGGGTGCTCTTTGAGCGCCGACCAGGGAAGGGGAATGCGGTGCGCCGCGCCTTTCACGATGTGATCGCGGATGTGTACATCATGATCGATGCCGACATGACCTACCACCCCGAGGACCTGCCCGCGATGCTCGCCCCCGTGCTCTCCGGCGAGGCGGATCTCGTCGTGGGCGACCGCCTTTCGACGGGTGACTACCGGAAGGAAAACAAGCGACCCTTTCACAACCTGGGCAACGGACTGGTGAAAGGCCTGATCAACTGGCTCTTCAAGGTCGATCTGCGGGATGTGATGTCCGGCTACCGGGTGATGACGCGGCGGTTTGTGGAGCACACACCCATCCTGCGCGCGGGCTTCGAGCTGGAGACGGAGAGCACCATCTTTGCCCTCGATAACCGCTTCCGCATCGTGGAGGTCCCCATCAAATACACGGACCGGCCCGAGGGGTCCTTCTCGAAGCTGAACACCTTCCATGATGGCGCGCGGGTCATCGCCACCATCTTCCGCATTTTGCGGGACTACCGCCCCAGCGTCTTCTTCGGCACCATCTCAGTGCTGCTGATCCTGGCCGCGCTGCTGGCAGGTGCCTTTCCCATCTACGACTACATCAAGTTCCGCTACGTTTATCGCGTGCCCATGGCCATCCTGGCCACAGGGCTCATGCTGCTGGGCATGATGTTTGCCGGCATCTCGCTCATCCTCACCAGCATCAACAATTACTTCCGCGCCCTCTTTGAGATGCAAATGATGCGGCGTGGCGAAGGCGGCATCAGCCCTGCCAAGGGATCTTCTGAGGTGAGCCAGCCATGATCGCTCGAGTCCACCGCTTTTTGGAAAACCAGGGTCGCAATGAATGCCTGACACGCTGGGCCGTGGCGCTCTTTGCCGGGCATCTGATCTTCTTCATCACGCTGCTGCTGCTGGGCAAGGCAGACAGTTGGGTGATCATCCCCGACTCATTGGAGTATCTGAAGCTCGCCGCCTACCCGCTGACGGATGGCATCTACTCGCTCGATGGCGTGCAATCCTCCGGGAAGCGGGAGCCGGGTTACTCGGGCTTCATCATGGCGTTTTTGGCCTCGGGCATCGTGAAACCGCATGTCTTCACGGCGGCGAATCTCTGGCCCGTGGTGGTCGTGCAGATCGTGCTCTACGGCTGGATTTGTGGAATGATCGTTCGGCATCTGGCAACGATCTTCGGTGGTGCGAGCGCCTGGGTCGGATTGCTGATCATGCAGGCGAGTCCTATCGCCATTTACCAGTATTCCCTGGGCAATGAATGCCTCTCCACCGTGCTGCTCGGCATGGTCGCGCTGGAGGTCAGCACGCATTGGCGCAAAGGGCCGACCTGGGGTGTTGTCCTGCGCACGGCGCTCTGGCTCGGACTGCTCGGCATCACGAAATCGGTGAATGTTCTCTTCATTCCAGCGCTCAGCCTTTTGCTCTGGCTGCGGCTGCCGGTGAAGCTGCCCAAGATGGGGGTCTTCTTCGTGATCGCTCTGCTTCCAGCGCTCGGTTGGACCGCCCGAAACAAGGCCGTCTTCGGCCTGCCGATCATGGGCTCCATCGATGGCT
>JBILPY010000127.1:0-9232 GCA_044373575.1 Prosthecobacter sp.
CCTGGAGACTTCGCCGAAGTCATGGCGCACCTGCACACGCGTGAGAGAATCACCACGCTGGATGAAGATATACTCCGCGCTCTGCCGCTGAGTGAAGCGGGGAAGGTGGCAGTCGGGGTGCTGCTCAATGATCTTCGAATGCTCCGCGAGCATGAGCTCGACCCCGTGCTGGACTGCATCACTAACAGTCTCCGTGACGAGCATCCCGGACCCGTGCCCACAGACGTGTGTTCCTTTCACGTGGACAGCGCCACGGTGGAGGCGGACACCTGGCTCTGCACCTACCACGGCCCCTCCAGCGAAGGCCTGCAGAATGAAGAGGCGATCCGGCGGGTGGACATCCCCGAGACGCGCGCCGAGCTGCTTCGTCTCTTCGGTGGTGAGGATGACGAAGGCTTCTGTGAGCATTTAAGCGATCAATGCTACGACCTGCATTACCTGCCCATCGGTGAGGCCAGGCCCTTTGCCTTTGGCCGGGGGAATCTTTGGCGTATCGCCGTGGCCTACCCCGGATGCCCGGTGCCGCCCTGCATCCACCGCGCTCCAGAAACGCTCCCCGGCCAGACGCCGAGGCTGCTGCTAATCAGTTGAGAGAAAGGACGCCCGCTGACTTTCGCGTTGACGCCTCTGCGGGCCGCGTTCATCTCCAGCTTGTGCCTGATTCCTCCGCGCTCAAACGCCAGCTCCTCGACTCTGCCGGGGTGGATCGTTGTTTGGATGAAATCGCCGCGGAGATCTCGAAAGCCTGGCCGGGGGAGCGTTTGGCCCTTGTCGGGGTGCATCGCCGTGGAGTGCCCTTTGCGGAGGCGCTGGCAGCGCGGCTCATCACTCAAGATCACGAGGTGGAGCTGGGTCGGATCGACATCACCCAGTATCGCGATGACCTAAAATCCTTCACCGTGCTGCCGAAACTGGAGGGCTCCGAGATCGAGTTCGACCTGGACGACATGGTGGTGATCGTTTGCGATGAAGTCATGCACACCGGACGCACTTCCCGCGCCGCGCTGGAGGAGCTTCTGGGCTTTGGCCGTCCGCGCTGTGTGCAGATCGCCGCGCTGGTGGATCGTAATGGACGGGAGCTGCCTTTCACCGCCGAGTATGCCGGGATTCGCATAGATTTGCCGAAGCACGAGCGTGTGAATGTGCGCTTCACCATGATGGATGGTCGCGACGAAGTGTTTGTGACCTCCTGGGAAAACAAGACCGCCTGACCTTTTGAAAATCCACACCATGACGCCACGCAAAGACCTCCTCGATATCGCCTCGCTCACCGACGAAGAGATCGAGTTCGTGCTGGCGAATGCGGGCCCCTTTAAAGATCTCTTCAAGCGCACGGTGAAGAAGGTGCCTACACTCAAGGGCCAGTCGGTGCTCACCCTCTTCTATGAGCCGAGCACACGCACCCGCTCATCCTTTGAAGTCGCTGCCAGCCGTCTCTCGGCTGACGTCATTCGCTTTGACATCGAGTCCTCCAGTGTCGTCAAAGGCGAGTCCGTGCTCGATACGGTGGAGACGCTGGAGTCGATGAAGGTCGATTACATCGTCGTGCGTCACAAGCAGTCGGGTACCCCGAATCTCATCGCGCAAAACACCCGTGCCAGTGTCATCAATGCCGGAGACGGCTGGCATGCGCATCCCACACAGGCATTGTTGGATGCCTTCACCCTCAGGGAGAAGCTCAAAGATCTGCGCGGCGCACGGGCCCTGATCGTGGGTGACATCCAGCACTCTCGTGTCGCCCGCAGCACGAGCCTGATCTTTCGTCGTCTGGGCATGAGCGTCGCCTACTTGGCTCCAGGCTCCATGATGCCGCGCGAGGTGCCCTCTGAGATCCCGCAGTTTGGCAACTGGAGCGATGCGCTCGATTTCCGCCCAGATGTGATTTACCTCCTGCGCGTGCAGAGCGAGCGTATGGATGAACCTTTTTTCCCCAGTGCCGCCGAGTATCACAAGAACTACGGCCTCACCGATGCCCGCGTGGACATCCTCCGCGAGCGGGGCCTCTGGCTCATGCATCCCGGCCCGGTGAATCGCGGTGTCGAGATCACTGATCGCGGCATGAACTATGAGAAAAGCCTGATCAATCAGCAGGTCGAAAACGGCATCGCCGTGCGCATGAGCGTGCTTTACTGGCTGAAGCCTGGGAACGCAGAGCAGTGAACCGCGAATTCCAAGCAGGGATTCCGCATTGATGCAGCATGCAAAGGGAGACGCAGTGAGAGGGTGCTGAGGTATTTTTCTCGGCGCTGCATCTGGTCAGGGCGATTGGGAAAGAGTTTTTCCAAATTTGTGAAAAAACACCCCGCAAGTGCGTAGGTTCCCCAGCTTGAATCGACATACCCTCATGACATCCCCCCTCCGTCATACTCTCTTGCTTAGCTCGGCCCTCTTCTCGGTGGCTGGATCTGGCTTTGGCAATCCCGCGCCTGCTGCGGCACCGGCACCTGCCGCTGCACCAGCGGCCGCTGCTCCTGCACCCGCCGTTGCAGCGGCTCCAGCAGCACCTGCACCCGCCGTTGCAGCGGCTCCAGCAGCACCTGCACCCGCCGTTGCAGCGGCTCCAGCAGCACCTGCACATGTGGATTTCTCGAAAGTGCAGGCCGTGCTCGAAGCGAAGTGTCTGGAATGCCACAACCCCTCCAAGGTGAAGGGTGAACTCCTCATGGACACCGCCGAGGCCATGCTGAAGGGCGGCGAAGGCGGCCCCGCACTCGTCGCTGGCAAGCCAGACGAGAGCAGCCTCATCAAGCGTATCGTCCTCGCCGCAGATCACGACGACATCATGCCACCCAAAGGTGGCCCGCTCGCAGCGAATGAGGTCGCTTTGCTCAAGCAGTGGATCGCCGAAGGCGCCAAGTGGCCTCAGGGGCTGGCCCTCCGCTACAAATCACCCGCTGAGCAAAAGGCGCTCGCTGCGCTGAATGAAAAGCTGCCCGCGCTCACAAAGGTTGAGATCTTCCCCGACAAATACACGCTCGAAACGCAGCGCGATTCGCACCGTGTGATCGTCATGGCCACCTTCAGTGATGCGACGACCCGCGATGTCACCCGCTTCTCCAATCTCCGTGTCGCCGACAGCAATATCGCCAAGCTAGCAGGAGATGTCTTGACGCCCGCCGCTGATACCGGCAGCACGGAAGTCATCGCCGACATCGGCGGGCAGACCGTGAAAGCCGTCGTCGCCATCAAGGATGGTAAAAAAGACCGCCCCATTTCTTATCACCTCGATGTCATGCCCGTCTGGCTGCGCGGTGGCTGTAACCAAGGCGGCTGCCACGGCGCTGCTCGTGGTAAAGACGGCTTCCGCCTCAGTCTCTTCGGCATGGACCCGGATGGTGACTACATCCGAATCACCCGCGAGATGGTGGGTCGCCGTGTGAACCTTGCCATTCCCGAGGAAAGCACGCTCGTCGAGAAGGCCATCGGAGCTGTGCCCCATACCGGCAACCAGTGCTACACCCCGGAGTCGAAGTACAACAAAGACATCCTCGAATGGATCAGCAACGGCGCGCAGAACGACCAGCCCGGCTACGCCAAAGTCACCGGCATTGAGCTTTTCCCGAAACAAATCGTTCTCGAAGGCGCAGGCAACACGCAGCAGTTCACCGTCCGCGCCACTTACTCCGATGGCACTGACCGTGACGTGACAGACCTCGCGCTCTTCATGTCGAACAACGACCCCTCGGCCTCCATCAACAAGGAAGCGCTCGTCACCAGTGGAGATCGCGGTGTCGCGTTCGTGCTCGCCCGCTTCGACGTTTACAGCGTCACCTCCCAGGTCCTCGTCATTCCTGACAAGCTCAAGTATGAGCGTCCGAAACTCGCCGAGACTAACTACATCGACCAACACGTCGATGAAAACCTCCATAAGCTCCGCATCCTCCCCAGCGGCATCTGCACGGATGAAGAATACGTCCGCCGTGCCTACATCGACGTTATCGGCATGTATCCGCCGCCCGCCGATATACGCTCCTTCCTCGCCGATCAGAATCCAAAGAAACGCGAGGCGCTGATCGACAGCCTCACCCAGCGAAAAGAGTTCACCGAACTCTGGGTCATGAAGTGGGCCGAGCTCCTCCAGATCCGCTCCGCCATCAACAACAACCAGCCGCCCTTCTACAAAAACGCGCTCCTCTACTACAACTGGATAGCTGACCGCATCGGCAAGAACATCCCGCTGGATGAAATCGTGAAGGAACTCGTCGCCTCTACGGGCGGCACTGTTTCCAGCCCGGCGGTGAACTTCTATCAGACGGAAATCGACCAGCTCAAGCTCACCGAAAACGTCGCCCAGGTGTTCATGGGAATGCGCATCCAGTGCGCCCAATGCCACAACCATCCCTTCGACCGCTGGACCATGGATGACTATTACGGCTTCAAAGCCTTCTTCAGCCAGATCGGACGCAAGCAGACCGACGACCCGCAGGAAGTCATCATCTATAACAGCAAGGGTGGCGAATCCCGTCACTTCCTCACCCAGGCCGTCATGAAGCCCAAGTTCCTCGGTGGCGAAACTCCCGAAATCAAACCCGGCGAAGACCGCCGCAAGATCCTCGCCGAGTGGATTGCCTCCCCGAAGAACCCTTTCTTCGCCCGCAATATCTCGAACATCGTCTGGGCGCACTTCTTCGGAGTCGGCATCGTCGATCCTGTGGATGACGTGCGTGTCTCAAATCCTCCGTCGAACCCTGAGCTGCTCACCGCGCTGGCTTCAAACCTCACCGATTACAAATATGACTTCCGCCGCTTCGTGAAGGACATCTGCACCTCCATGGCCTACCAGCGGAGTACCAAGGTCAATGAGACCAACGCCAGCGATAAAAAGAACTTCTCCCACGCCCTCGTCCGCCGTGTGCGCGCTGAGATCCTGCTGGACGCCATCTCCCAGATCACCGAGACGCCAAACAAGTTCCAGGGTCTCCCCATCGGAGCCCGCGCTGTGCAAATCGCTGACGGAGCTGTGAGCAACTACTTCCTCACCACCTTTGGCCGTGCCAAACGTGAGTCCGTCTGCTCCTGCGAAGTGAAGATGGAGCCGACGCTTTCCCAGGCTCTCCACCTCATGAATGGCGATGCCGTAAACGACCGCATCAAGCAGGGCAAAGTCGTCGCCACCATGATCGCCGAGAAGAAGACCGACCGCGAGATCGTCGATGACCTCTACCTCCGCGTCTTTGGCCGCATGCCGAAAGACAAGGAATGGGCCACCATCCAGCAAACGCTCGCTAACGCCGCTGATCAGCGTCAGCCAGCCCTCGAAGACGTGTTCTGGGCGCTCATGAACTCAAAGGAGTTCTACTTCAATCATTGATCGGCCCGGCCATCAGCACTCACTCGAAAGCGGACGGAAACGTCCGCTTTCTTGTTTTTGCCCACGATCTCTCTACAAAGCCCCATGCTTATCCTCCACACCGCAGACTGGCATCTCGGCGCTCGACTCGTCGAGCGTGACCGCCTGCCGGAGCACGCCGCTTTTCTCGACTGGCTCATCGAAACCCTTCGCAGCGAGAAAATCGACGCGCTGCTCGTCAGCGGCGATGTTTTCGATGCAGCCAATCCGCCGCAGGATGCCGTCGCGCTCTACTTCGACTTCCTGAAGCGCCTCGCCGACCTCAAAACCGTGAAGGCCGTCATCACCGGTGGCAATCACGACTCCGCCTCCCATCTCAACGCCCCGCGTGAGCTGCTGCGCCGCTTCGACGTGCATGTCTTCGGCCACGCGGGCGAAAACAACGTCGTCGATCTCGGCGGAGCCGTCGTGGCCGCTGTGCCGTTTTTGCGTGAGCGCGATCTCCGCCAAGCCACCGCAGGTGAAACCATCACCGCCGTGCACGAGCAAGTCCGCGCCGCCATTCGCGCCCACTACGCCGCGCAGCTCGCCGCGTGTCGCGAGATCGCCGATGGCCGTCCCGTCATCGCCATGGGCCATCTCACCGTCCTCGGCGCCACCACCAGCGACAGCGAACGCGACATCCACATCGGCAACCTCGGCGCCGTCGGCGCGGACCTCTTTGAAAGCTTCGACTACACCGCCCTCGGCCACCTGCACCGACCTCAAAAAGTCGCCAGCATCGAAACCATCCGCTACAGCGGCTCCCCCATCCCCCTCAGCTTCTCCGAGGCCGCAGACAAGAAATCCGTCGTCATCCTCGACCTTCAAAATCATTCTTCTGCCCCCATTCTTCTGCCTGCCAGGGCATCAGATAGGCAGGAGAATGGGGGTAGGAGAATTGAGATTCAGACTCTGCCAATCCCCCCCACCCGCCAGCTCATTCGCGCCACCGTGAATCGCGCTACGCTGGCCGCCGATCTTCAAACCGTGCCCGCTGGGAGCTGGGCGGAGATCACTGTGAAGCTCGACGCCCCCGAACCCGATCTCGACCGCCAAGTGCGCGAAGCCGTCGCTGGCCGTTTCGACGTCCTCAAAGTCCTCGCCGACCTCCCCGCCACCGCCGCCACTCCCTGGCAACCCACCGGCCCCGCCCTCCACGACCTCCAGCCCAGCGACGTCTTCCGCGAACTCCTCCAGGAAAAGCAGCTCCCCAGCGACGAACTCAGCGCCGTGTTTGATGAGCTGCTGGCGCTCTGGGAGTGGAGAGCATAAAGCTAGACGCCAATCCTGGCAGGAAGCCTTAACTGCCTGTTTTTTTTGGTTTGAACTGCTTACCAAGCTCCCAGATGAGACAGACAAATGTCAGCAGACAAAAAGGAAGAGCTAGTTCCTGGTTGATAGCGGATGCAGTTGGATCTCCGTGATAAGTCGCCTTCTGGGCTGCATTGAAGACAAAAAATGCACTGAACAAGGTTCCAATGATTAGGCCGCCCTTAAGCGCCATGTTTTGATGTTCTGTCCAGACTGAGACAGATAGAGCCCATAGCGCCCAAGCGGGGAGGATGTTCAGCAAGGCACTCAAGATGATCTCCCAAACTACCGCGGCCGAGTTCGGAACGGGACTGAACCATGCTCCAATCAGCAACGCCCACATGAAAAGCATTCCCCAGACAGCAATGATGAACAGCGTGATAAACGCCTTCCACAATACTATCCACCAAGGCCAATTGGGCCGAACAAACGGAATTTCGGTGGATGGACTCGCGGCAATGGGATGTTTTTTCATTGGCTAGATACATTCGCTTCCGGCTGGACATGATTCAAGGATTCAGACAGTTAACGAAGCTAACTCTCACGCCATGCGCCTCCTCGCCGTCCGACTTCAGAACCTCAACTCGCTCAGCGGGGCGCATGAGGTGCGGTTTAATGAGGGGGCGTTGAGCGCGGCGGGGGTGTTTCTCATCACAGGGCCGACGGGCGCGGGGAAATCGACGCTGCTGGATGCGATGACACTGGCGCTGTATGGCCGCGCGGCGCGTTACGGCAATGACAAGGCGGATGAAATGATGAGCCGCCACACGGCCGAGTGCCTGGCAGAGGTGGACTTTGAAACGAAGGGCGAAAAACTCCGCGCGACGTGGCGGCTGCGCCGCGCCCGCGGCAAGGCGGATGGCAAGCTGCAGCCCGTGGAGCGTCGCCTGGCGAATGCGGTGACGGGGGAGATCCTCGCGGAGAAATCAGCGGAGATGGATCGCCTCATTGAGGAACGCACGGGGCTCGATGCGCAGCGCTTCCTGCGATCCGTGCTGCTGGCGCAGGGGCAGTTCGCGGCGTTTTTGAAGGCGAAGCCGAATGAGCGCGCGGAGCTGCTGGAGAAGATCACGGGCACGGAGATCTACACTGAGCTGTCGAAGCTGGCCTTTGAGACCTACAAGGCCAAAGACGAGCAGGTGCAGCGCCTCAAAGCGGCGCTCGGTGCGGTGTCGGTGCTCGATGATGAGGCGCGGCAGCGACTGGAAACCTCGTTCGCCGAGGCGCAGACCAGCGCGGTGCGGTTGCAGCGCGAAAGCCAGGACGCGACGCAGCAACTCCATGCGCAACGCGAACACGCGACGATCGTGGCGGAGATCACGAAGCTCGGTGAAGGCGTGAAGCAGCTCCAAAGCGGGCAATCCACGGCGGTGGTGGAGGTTTCGAAGGCGAGAGGCATCGCGGAAGAGGCGAAGACGCTGCGCACGAAGCGTGAGCCGGTGTGGGAGCAGGCGGCGGGGCTCGCGGCACAGAGTGAGCAGTTCGAAAAGCAGCTCGCGGAGAGTCGCACCACCTATCATACCTGGGCGAAGGAGCAGAAGGAGGCCGCCACGAAGCGTGAAGCTGCCGAAAAAGCCCTCGCCGCGCATCAAGAGGCCGCGCAGGCGCTCGAAGCGTGGTTGAAGCAAAACGCGGCCGATGCCGAGCTGGGCGAGCAATTGCCAAAACTCCGCCTCGCGGTGCGTGAGTGGCGTGCTGCGCATGAAAAGCTGGCGGAGGGCCGGAAGCGGCATGCGGAGGCTCAAGCGCTGAACCAGAAGATCACCGAGGTGGAAGCGCAGGAGGCTGCGTTGATGAAAAAAGCCGTCGATGGCACTGCGAGGGCGAAAACGGATCGCGCCGAGCTGGAGCGCCTCACGAATGCGCTCGAAGCGCAGCGCGAGGTGACGCGACAGGCGGAACTGGTAGCCGGATTTGACGAGCATCGACATGATTTGAAGGCGGGAGAGCCGTGTCCTCTGTGCGGCGCGAAAGAGCATCCGTTCGCGACCAGCGGCGCAAGTTTTGAATCGCAGCTCCAGACTGCGCGGAAGCTGCTAACAACCCTGGAGCGCCAGTGCGAGCAGTCGAACCGTGCTCTCGTGACGCTAGAGCGTGAATTGGTGAAGCTGGAGGCGGAAGCCGACGCGGAGACGAAGCGTGTGGCAGAGATGCGTAAGCGGGCTGTGGAGCTGGACGCGCCGACGGATGGAGTGTTGGAGCAGTGGAGTGATGAAGAGGGGAAGGCGCGGAGTGCGGTTTATGGAGTGCCGACGAGTCGTCGGCCAGCCACGCCGGTTTTGGGCGACGAGTCGTCGCCACTCCATGTTGAGCGTGAACTCGATGCGTTGGAGAAGCGCTCGACCACCTTCACGAAGAAGCAGCAAGAAGCCGCGCAGCAGCGCAGCGAGCGACAGAAGCTCGAAGGCGACCTCCAGCTCGCGAAGGCGGATGAGGTAGCAAAAACGAAGCGGCTCGATGAGCTGAAGGCGGAAGGCGTTTCACTGCGCACGAAGGCGGATGCGTTGAAAGCGCAGTTGAACGAGCTGCTCGGTGGCAAGACGCTGGCGGAGGATCGTCAGGCGCATGAAGGCCGCGTTTCATCGGCGG